>NZ_BAAHBI010000076.1:0-2593 GCF_054776755.1 Spirosoma litoris
AACGAATTAAATCCCATCGCTTCGAATAAATCCTGCTGACACAGTTCAGCGAGCACTCTCGACGGGTAAAGTAAAAGCTATTTTGCCTTAAACAAGCACACATAAACCGATTGTTTAACGATGAAAACGCTTCATTTTACCATCGACCTCCGTTCGTTTTTTCTGGGTGCTCTAACGCTGATTGGTGTTCTCCCCTTGGCCAACTTCACCCCGTCAAATAATAACCAGCCTGAAAAACCTACTTGGGAGAATCAACGTTATCAGGCCGTTACGGGCCAACAAGGTTCTATTATTCTAGATACCCAAACGGGGCAATACATTATAGTGTATGGGCCAGGAAGAGGTCTAAGAACAAAATTCGACTTCAACGAAATGGAACCCAAAGCCAAATAATGACTCTGAACTGTCGATCCAAGTCCCCCGCCCCAACCTACTCGCCATTTGGGGTGAGAGCTTAAAAGTTACTACGCTTAATAAACAAGCCAAGGAAATCTCGCAAAATCCATTTAATCTCTAGGATACTTATTCTTTAAAGCAGTATTTACCTTTTTAAAAGCTCAACCATGAAACTATTTTTCACCATCTTGATCACTTCGCTCTGCTTTTCCCAATGTCAACAGAAGGAGCTTTTGTCTCCCTCTGAGCAGACAGCTAAGTTTGTCGATGAACTTAAACCACAACTTATTGGAAGTTGGGTTATTCAGCAAGCCCAGATTGACCATAAAAAGTTGCTTTCTCTGCAGTACCCTGTTGCCATTATAAAAGATACGCTCATTCAGAATTTAGCAACTCTCACTTTCCAAGCATCATCGCAAATAATCAGTGACAAACGTATTCTAGAACTGGAGGGTGTCTTAAACTTCCGCAATGTAGCACTACCTATATACGCTAAAATCTATCCTATTCAGAATAACTCTAAGCTGAAGGGAACAATGTTTTTGACTTATAATTTCAAGGGCGTAGACGATAGAGTAACATCTGCTGAGGTAGATTATCTTCAATCCATTGGACTAACTGGTGACAACTTCCACGTTGAAATTAACCAAGATAATCCTTTAATGGTCTGGCGTGGTTTGAATAGAGCTATAGTCTACGCTAACCTGCACAAAAACTAAAGTGTCCTATTACCATTTGCAGGGTCAACATCTAAGTTGACTTTAAGCGAGTGTTAATACTAAATCCACGGTTAGACAGCCGTGTTTTTTTTGCGGCAGTATAGGCTGATCAGGGGCGTTCCTGTCCTTTTTGCCTCCTGGATGGATTTAGCTTTCCCAAAAAAGCGAAACAATGAAAGAAACCATCGGTATCCAAACAGATGCCGGGCCGGAGCCGAATGACTCGCTAACAACCGAAATGCATCAAAGATACTAGATGGCAACAGCGAGAAAGCAGATCGGAATAGTTTAGCTAGCATCCGGCTACATGCTGGCAAGCGATGGAGGCCATACGTAAACGGATGTACTACCTGAAGCGGCAGATGGATCTGGATGAGGTGGATCTGGCTACTCTAGACTGGAGCCCAAAGGTGTACCTAAATGGTTTGAATAAAGTCAGTCGGGGAAATTGTGATTTTCAGAAGAGAAAAACAAAAAAGCCCGTTTTTAGCGGGCTTTTGGTGGACTTCAAGAAGAAAAACATTCCTTTCAGCAGAGAGCGAGAAACTACTATAGTTGTATTATATTCACAACTCAGAGTCTTATTATAGTTATAAATAAAAGGCTTAACTGGCTAAGAAAAATATAAATTACTCCCAATTGGGAATGATTTATATTTTTGTTGCAACACAATTAAAACGCGTTGCAATGGCGATATCTCTAAAAATTATCCTCCACACCAAGAAGTACGGCGACGGAACCCAGCCCGTCATGCTCCAGTGCATTCAGTCCTCTCCTACGGGCAATGTATGGAAACGGCGAATGCTTTGTAAAGTTAAACCAGCCCAGTTCGATAAGGCAATAGGACGGATTAAAAATCACCCCAATAAGACCTTTCTAAACGCTAAAATCACCGAAGCTTACAACGAGGCTGAACAGCGCTTGTTGAAGGCGGAGGCATCCGGCCAAAAGATTGACCCGGCTTACCTGATTGCCACTAGTGAGGCTGTTGTCAAAGCCGAAGGAAACCTACTGTTGCACGGCGAAAACTACATTGCTCGTTGTCAACAAAAGGGGCAGTACCATACAGCCCTGAAGTATAAAGGGCACGTCAATAAGCTGGCGGAATATCTGGGCAAAGCTAAAGACAACCAGCAGATCGATATCCACCTGGACGAGGTGAGTGAAGACTGGATTTTAAAGTGGTCGATCTGGTTAAAAAACAATGGTATCAAATCCGCCAACAGTCTCCACCGCCGAATGGCCTTCATAACGACCTGTCCTGAACCCCTGAAAGTGAGCCAGTAAAAAGTAGAGTAAAAAAAACTAAATTTCACTAGTAATTGGAAAGGGAAATGAAAGCAGGACGATTCTCCGAATCGCAGATCGTAGCGATTCTTAAACAGCAAGACAGCGGCCAGACTATCGCTCAAATTACCCGCGAACACGGTATCAGCGAAGCTACCTTTTACAATTGGCGAGCTAAATATGGTGGTATG
>NZ_BAAHBI010000077.1:0-20432 GCF_054776755.1 Spirosoma litoris
CCGGGCGTTGTCGAAGGTAAAAGCGATCAATAATCTGTCAACCTATTTTAGGACGGGTCACCCCTGGTCATACTAATCTGGTTAATTAGTCACTAACTAAGTATTCTATAGATTTGATTTATTAGTATTAAATACTATTTTTGTTGAACTTTTATAGAAAGAAGATTAAACAAACTTAACATCCATCGGTTTCCTGTTTATAATTCAACAAGGGAAATATCTATACTCCGCACCAGCTTCGTTTAATTGAGTTTACGACAGATGCCTTATAGGTTTATTCTTTGCAGTCTTGTTTTATGAGTACCTATTCCATAAGAGATTTAGAGCAGCTTTCAGGAATTAAAGCCCATACGTTGCGAATTTGGGAGCAACGGTACGCCATTATTGCCCCGCAACGAACTGATACCAACATCCGAACGTATGACGATCAGGATTTGAAGCTTGTGCTGAATATTTCTTTATTGAAGGATCACGGCTACAAAATTTCGGAAATCTCGAAACTCTCACCCGAAGAGTTATATCGTGAAGTTGTTAGTGTTTCAGAACGACGTCTTACCTACCCTGATCAGATTCACGCGCTGACGCTCTCCATGATCGACCTGGACGAGGAAGGGTTCGAGAAAATTATTCGTGATAATTCGCTTCAATTTGGGTTTGAAAATACGATGATCAATATCATCTACCCCTTTTTGAATCGCATTGGTACACTTTGGGCCACAGGTTCTGTTGGTCCCGCCCAAGAGCATTTTATTTCGAACTTGATCCGGCAGAAGCTTATTGCTGCGATAGATGGTCAGAGCAAGCAGTCGGCTACGGGTAAAAAATACGTTCTGTTTCTTCCCGAAGGCGAGTTTCACGAAATCAGTTTATTATTTGCCGACTATATCATCCGCGCCCGCTCGAATAAAGTCATTTATTTAGGCCAAAGTCTGCCATTCAATGAATTGGAATTCGTTTATGAGCGACATAAGCCCGATTATCTGCTTACTATTCTCACATCACAGCCAGCTAGTCATGAGGTCCAGCCTTTCGTAAATCGACTTGCCACCGCTTTTCCGGAGTCGCAAATACTGTTAACTGGCTACCAGATTGTTGGTCAGGGAATCGACACGCCCGACAATGTGATGATTATTAATCAAATCAACGAACTCGTGCGTATTGCCAAGAATTAATGCTTCTGATCAATTTCCGTTAATAAATGACAAGGCCCTACGTTCTGCGTATGTATGTTCATCGCGGGCGATCTGAAAACCAACGTGGCCACCGGTCCGGGGCGTTTCTAAAAAAATATATTTATGGGACTCCGCCAGCCAATCCGGCGAACACTCTGGCGAGAGTAAAGGGTCATTCTGTGCATTAAGCAGCAAGGTTGGTACAGCAATGTTAGGCATGAAATTAACGGCCGATGCCTGCGTATAGAAATCGTCAGCATCACGATAGCTATTGACTGGGGCCGAAAAAAACTCATCAAAATCCCGCCATTTTTTCACATTTCGTAATTGGCTCATATCCAATCGGCCTGGAAATCGGTCGGCCTTCTGACTCACTTTGGCAACTAGTTTCTTCATGAATCGATTGCGGTAGAATCGGTTGGATGGGCGGTCGAGCAGTACCGCGCTGGCACCCAAATCAGTTGGGGCAGAAATGGCGATACCTTGCTTAACTGCATCGGGAAGCTGTTTTCCGTGAACACCCAGGTATTTCAGGGTGATATTTCCACCCATGCTATAACCGATCAGTGCTAGTTCCGCATATCGTTTTGTTTGCAGCGCATGATCGATAACCTCGCCTAAATCGCCGATTTCGCCGTGGTTATAGAGCCGAAACTCCCTGTTCATTTCGCCACTACATGAACGACAATTCCAAGCCAGCACATCGTATCCGTGTTTGGCAAATAGTTTGGCCGTTCCCAGTATATATTGTCGACCACTGTCGCCCTCCAGGCCGTGTGTTAGGACAACCAGGCGATTTTTACCACCGTCGATCCAATCCAGATCAACAAAGTCGCCATCGGTTAGCGTTAATCGCTCACGTTCGTAGGTAACCCCTGTCACTTTACGTGTGAGGCTGGGAATGATCGTTTGCAGATGGCCGTTATATTGCAACGCAGGAGGCCCAGAATAAGCAGAATGAATCAGCGGCATATTAACCAAACAACGGATACATTTACATCGTTGTTCCAGTACAAACGATAGTCATGCATATTGCCAAATACATTTCCGTGATCATTGCCAGTACGATCAAATTCGTTGGGGGGCCACTCTCGGGGGTCACGCTTGGACTAACCTGGCTCGAAACCGCGATTTGTACAACAGTAGGTATGATGCTGAGTGTTGTAGTTGTTACGTACGCTGGAGCCGCTTTGCAAGCCCTATGGCAACGCTATCGGCCAAGCACGCCCAAACGATTTACAAAGCGTACGCGACTGGCAATCCGTATATGGAAACGGGCTGGCCTAGCCGGTATCGCGCTCTTAACCCCACTCATTCTGACACCAATTGGTGGCACTATTATAGCCCTTTCGTTTGGAGTCAAACGCGGCCAACTGATGCTGTATATGCTTATCAGCGCGGCCGCGTGGGCCGTTGTTCAGACACTCGCTTTTTACCAGATTCCGGGCCTGAAAGGAATTTTAGGCTAATACTACCGGCTTACCGTTTGTGCGGGCGTAGTCGCTGTTTTTTTGCGAAAATCCCCTTGTGAAAAATATTTCTCGATCAGGCAGTACATCAGAATGAAGAAGTAGCGGCTCCCCATTTCTTTAATTTTCAGCTTCGACTCACCGTATTTCCGATTGGTCCAGCTATTGGGAACTACCTCATACGAATAGCCTCGTACAATTGCTTTGAGGGGTAATTCGACCGTCAGGTTAAAATGGGGCGCTAGAAATGGCTTTACTCCTTCAATCGTCTCGCGTTTGTAGAGTTTAAATGCGTTGGTTGTATCGTTGTATTTAATACCCATCACTATCCGTACAATGAAGTTAGCAACACGGTTAATGACTTTTTTCAACTCAGGGTAGTCAATTACTTTACCATCTTTTCCCCAGCGCGAGCCAAATACAGCATCGGTACCCGTTTCCATCATTTTATGATAGAACTTCACTAAATCCTCTGGATCGTCGGACAAATCGGCCATAAACACAGCGACACAATCACCCGAAAACCGTTCCAGACCGTAGCGTACTGCATAGCCAAATCCATTTGGTCCAGGATTGGTATAATAAACCAGTGTCGGGATTTCCGTTGCCGCTAACTGCTCTAGTACCTTCAGCGTGCCATCTTTGGAGTTATCGTTTGTAACACAGATTTCATGAGGAATTCCGTGCTTGGCCAGTGTTTGATAGAGCACGCGCAACGTTGGTGGCAACGACTCTTCTTCATTGTAGGCAGGAATAACAACGCTTAATTTCATATGTAGTCAGGTACGGACAAGATCCGCAATTGATGGTTAATTCATCCGCATCGCCTATCGATGTGGCAACAGGCGCAACGTGCTATAGACTTTAGCAACTGGCCGCGGTACAATATAGTCTCTAATAACGGCTTTTGTTTTATCCCAGCCTGGCTTTGCCATATAAAGGTATTTAACCGCCAGAGCTGCCCGTCGGAAATAGCTATCCTTATACTGTTGAGAATCGAGCATCATTCGATAATAGCGAGCCATATTTCGGCGCAGCAAATCATTATATTGATAATCGAGCTCCTTATTAATGTCACTATACATTTGAATCCTATTCCGGAGGAAGGTTTCATTCTGATAGTTATCATGAAAGCTGGCTCCAGCCCGATTCTTCCGATATACAGACATAACATCCGGAATATACCCAATCTTACCCAGCTTAGCTTTCAGGATCAAGCGCGGAATATCGCCACTCGACGACTCGCGAAACCAGGCAGGGTACTCTTTGATGCTATTTCGATACATTGTGCTCGATGTAGCCATAAACCAGATTTCATCCTCCCCAATCAAGTCTTCTACCGTATAAAACGGTTTCATGTCATCGCCATTGAGTACATGAGATGGGCTCCCATCTTCATACGTAATCAATGCATTATGGAAGCTCATTGAATAGTCAGGATGGGCATCCAGCTGATCGGCCTGCTTCTGAAGTTTCAGTGGATTGGTTAAGTAATCGTCGCCATCAATTAAAGCGTAGTACTCACCTTTAGCCAGCTTCAACGTTTCCAGAAAGTTAATGCCGCCATTTTTACCCATGTTGTGCGGATGCAAGACACCAATAACCAGGCCTGGGTACTGGCGTTCGTATTCCTGAATAATCTCTCGTGTACCATCGGTCGAAAAATCATCGCCAACTAATATTTCGATAGGGAACGTTGTCTTCTGCGCCAAAACACTATCAATAGCTTCGCGAATGAATTTCTTCTGGTTGTACGTGATAATCAGGACACTAACTTTTATCATAACTAGTCTGTAGTAAGGAATAAACCAGGAGGCATCAGAAAAGTTTCCCCTCCGATGCCTCCTGGTTTATTCCTATCACTTTATTTCTATACAGTTACCTCTTTAGCGGTTTGAATATGGGATTTCCAACCTTGAGGCTCATCTTTTTCGGCAGGTTTCCCCCAAGGGTCATAGAAGGGCAGAATAGCTACCCAACGACCAGCGGGATCATCCCAGCTAAAACGGTCCGCAAAACTTGACGGGCTAACCCAGTGAGGCAGATCGTACCGGAATAAAATAATATCGCCCATGTCCTGATAGCCTTCTGTTTCAACAATATGATCGTTGATAACATAACCTGTTCCGCCTGAATTGTAATCTTTCCCGTATTGGTTCAGAGCCAGAATAGTACCTACTTTTTGTGGATTAAGCGGGTGCCAGTGCCGACCAAAGAAACTACCACCCAATGGGTAATGCGTTACCTGCGGATGAAAATAGGGCTGGCCTTTCCGAATACCGTACTCTTCATTGTTACCCGTCAGGTTATTCCAGAATTGACGCAGGGGATTAAAAACCTCCATCAACGTTTGTTGCGTTGGTTCTTCAAGGTCAAGAATAGCATCGAAGGTATGATCGTGAAACAACTGCGGAGCCTGTTGAATTTTGGCAATGTGCAGCCGTTGTTTGTGCTGATTATTGTCGAAGGAATCGGGAGCCTCTGCCAACGGCGTCTTGGATGCCCAGGCATGCGTAGCTTCGATAACGTTACGAAGCGTTTGTTCCGGAATACCTGTTTTAATAATAACAATATTAGGCTCGTTGACCAACCGCATTACCTCTTCATATGGAATCTCGGGCACGATCTGGCCATCCTTGAATTGAGCATCAACCTTTATAATGTATTTTGCTACTTCTTTCATGGTTATTCGCTTACTGATTTCGTACAAAGTAGGCGGCTACCTACATAAAATGCAAATTCCTCTACCCTGATTTTAATCAGTTTTCGACTGAGTGGCATAGCCAAATCCAGACGCACCAAAACCGTTTCCGTTATAGAACATAACCCATTGATTCTGATGTGGGAAAATGTGGCAATAGTCCATCATCAGTGAGTCCCAGCCATCAGCCGAACGCTCAATACCCGCTAATTCATCTTTCCGGACCCAGTTAATGCCATCTTCTGATTCAGCATAACCAATCCGATAACTACGCTGAACGTCGGTACGGTAGTTCGTTGCATTCCGATAGGAAAAATACATTTTGTACAAATTCCCATCTTTATAAACGGTAGGTCGCCCAATAGCATCCGTAAATTCATCATAGCCTACGCAAACATGTCCCGTACGCTCCCAATGAATTCCATCTGTTGACTCGGCATACTTAACATCGTAAAATGGCTCAGGATGGCCCTGGATCACTTCGATTTTGGTACAGGACAAATACCACATCCGCCACCGGATAGATCCATCGGCCTGCTCTTCACGTATAACGCAGGGCTGAGCTACCCAAACCTGATCAAATATATATCGATCTAGTAACGGCCCTGTAAACTTACGCTCAAACGTTAAGCCACCATCCCGGCTAATAGCCAGCCCAATACCGAGCCGATAACTAGCGGTTTCGCTCTTGTTCCAGCCGGTATAGTATAGCCAAATTTCGTCGCCAACGGGCAGAAACCAGGACGGCATCGTTCCCGTTTCGTCAAACATGCCCACGTCTCCTTTGCTTAAGCAGGGCTTGTCGTGCACATAAACTACTTCGGAAAGATTATCAGGATTCAATTCAACAAATGACACGGCCGATGATACGTTCTCATCGCGTGTAGAGAAATAAACCCGCAACTTATCCTGCATCGGGTAACCAAATGGCACTTGCGCATGGGTTCGGCTGAACGGCTGCGAACCATCGGGTTTATAAATCAATCCTTTTTTTTCCCAGATCATCAATTCAGGTATTCGATACTTTCCTTGTAACTTATTTCGCCACAGATAAACGGGCAGCCATACTGTCGTGAATCTGGCTCATTGTTTCTTTCAAATCGAACGTCCAGTCCCAATTAGGATAGTGCTGTTTGAATTTAGACAGGTCAGAAATGTACCAGATATGATCACCGCTCCGGTTGGTTTCTGAATATTGGTAGTTCATTTTGTTGCCCGAAATTTCTTCACAAAGCGCAATGGCTTCGAGCATGGAGCAGTTGGCATAACGACCACCGCCCGCGTTATACACTTCGCCTGGACGTGGATTCTGGTAGAAATGCCAGAACATGTTTACCAAATCCCAGCTATGAATATTATCGCGAACCTGCTTGCCTTTATACCCAAAAATGGTGTACTGATTTCCGGTGATGGCACATTTCATCAGGTACGACAGGAATCCATGCAATTGTGCGCCCGAGTGATTCGGCCCCGTTAGGCAACCGCCCCGGAATACGCCGGTATTCATACCAAAATAGCGACCGTACTCCTGCACCATAATATCAGCAGCCACTTTCGATGCCCCAAAAACTGAGTGCTTTGTATGATCGAGACTCATGTGCTCGTCGATACCATTTTCGAAGTAGAGGTGATTATGGTCGATTTCCCAGCGCGTTTCGGTTTCAATTAGCGGCAGGAAGTTCGGGTTGTCGCCGTAAACTTTGTTTGTCGACGTAAAGATAAAGACCGCTTCAGGGCAATGAAGTCGGGTCATTTCGAGCATGTTAAGCGTCCCTACCGCATTTACACCGAAATCGGTGAACGGCTCACGAGCAGCCCAGTCATGGCTTGGCTGTGCGGCCGTGTGCAAAACCAGCTTAATATCAGTGCCGAATTCCTTGAAAATTAATTCCAGTTGCGGGACCTCCCGAATATCGGCGGCACGGTGAACGTAATTTGAATAGGTGTCGGCCAAACGATTACGGTTCCATTCTGTCGAGCCATCAGCTCCGAAGAAGTACTGCCGCATGTTATTATCAATTCCGACAACGAGGTCAAACTTATCAGCAAAAAAAGCAACGGCTTCACTACCAATCAAACCAGCAGAACCCGTAACCAGTGCAATTTTCATATAGTTATTTGTGCGCAAAGGCGGTTAGCTAACAAAATAATACTCTTTTCAGACTCTATTTGAGTGAACAAAGTAACGCAAAAATTTACATTTACATTGTTTTTTGGCACATTAGATTGCCTGGCAGGAGGAGCTTTTTAGCCAGCGGTCTGGCAAAATAAAAGCGATGAATCAGCCATTATTTGCCGATTCATCGCTTTTATTTTGCCATTAGCCAATCGTTATTACAGGCTTTGGGTCGTGTTCCGAGGTCCAAATAATTTCTCACGGATTTTCTGCGCCTTCGCATCTAACTCCGGATTAGCCGTGTAGGTGTATTTTGATTGAACAGCAGCCGAATCTTTACCTTTTCCGTATACTTCAGGGTCACCAGCCTTGTAATCGGAACGGAAATCTTCTGCCCGGTAGTCTGCCTGGCGGACTGAGTTATATTTTTGATAGTCACACGATGCCAGCGACATCACCACCACAGCCAACAAACCTATATTGAGTACGCGTTTCATAGCCACTTGATTACGAATTGATTCGACAAAAATAAGAAACAGTCGTTAGCCAACAGTCGTTAGTAGTCAGTTTTTTTCTTTTCCAGCCTATTAGCAGACGACAACTACCCTAATTTCTTTATTTCTTCCCCTACGAAGGTCATCAGCTCCTGAATATTTTCGTGCGAAAAGTCGAAGGGTACGTTAGCGGCTGCGTATATCTCCCGAATGGGTGCTTTGTAGCCTAAACTCAATGCCTTTTTATAGCCTGCTAGTCCCGCTTTAGGGTCTCGTCGGTAGTTTCGCCAAACACCAATGGCACCTAATTGCGCAATACCATACTCGATATAATAGAAAGGCACTTCGTATAAGTGCAACTGACGCTGCCAGATATACTCCTGATAAAACGCGAAGCCATCCCAATTGGTCACTGTATCGGCAAACTGGTTGTAAATCCGAAGCCAGTTTTCACGCCTTTCGGCATCGGTATGCTCTGGATGCTCATAAATCCAGTGTTGGAATTTATCGATCGTAGCCACCCAGGGAAGCGTTTCGATAATGGATTCCAGATGCTGAAGCTTGGCTCGCCGAAGCTCATCGGGGTTTTCGAAAAACACGTCCCAGTGATCCATAGAAAGTAATTCCATACTCATGGAGGCCAATTCGGCAACTTCCATAGGCGGATTACGGAATGCTTTCAGTGGTAAATCGCGAGTTAAGAAAGAATGAACCGCGTGCCCGCCTTCGTGAACCATCGTCACCAAATCGCGTAGACTTGAGGTAGCGTTCATGAAAATGAAGGGTACACCAATTTCTTCGAGCGGATAATTATAGCCTCCAGGTGCTTTCCCTTTTCGTGATTCCAAATCAAGGTGACCCATCGCGCGCATAATCCGCAGATCATCGCCTAATTCCTTGTCGAGCCGGTCGAAACAGGTGATGGCTTTTTCCAGCAGCTCGTCTCCCGTAGCAAACGGTTTCAAAGGCGCGCGCCCTTCTACGTCGACTTTAGCATCCCAGGGGCGCAATGGATCAACTGCTAATTTATTCTTTCGTTCAGCAGCCAGGTCATTGAGTAGTGGTACAACAGCTTCGGCTACAGATTCATGAAAATTGAAGCAATCTTGTGGTGTGTAATCAAACCGACCCAATGCCGCAAACGAGTAATCCCGGAAATTGGCAAAGCCAGCATTCACAGATATTTTATGACGGAGGGCCCGCAACCGGTCGAACAACTGGTCAAGTTCTTCGTGATCCTGATAACGACGCTCCCAGATTTTGCGCCAGGCCTCTTCACGTACAGCCCGATCGGTGGATTGCAGTCGATCACTAGCTGCGGGTAGGGTCATTTCCTGGCCGTCAATTGTTACAGTCATGGCACCAACAATGGCGCCATATTTTCGTTCTTCGGTCTGAAGTTCAGTTTGAAGCGGAATATTTTCTTCCCGGAAAATCTCGATCGCCTTCTTCATACCCCGTACCATAATATCGTACCCCTCGTCGGTCAGCTCACTTAAAAATGGGCTATTCACCGCTTTCAGGTCAAGATCATTGCTGTACGCGGTCATGGGTGGCTGAATCTCGGCAATAAAGAAGTTGAGATTATTGACTAGTTCTTCATTAGCCGTATCACAGGTCATTCGAATGTAACGCCACGCAAAATCTTCCGACAAATACGATTCTAGTTCACTTCGGTCGAGTAACCATTGGCGCAGGTCATCGGCGTTGTTCAGCGGTCGTGCCAGCAGGTCATCGAAAAGTGGTTTAACATCGTCCCAGCTTTGCAGGCTTATAGCCTCACCAATAAATGGGCGGGCAGGCCGAGTTGGGATAGTCAGGGTTTCGTTTGCAGTCATTGTTAAATGATAAGATTCTAGAGATTCTTTTGATGTTGCGGATTCTACTCCATTTAGATGCTATTTGTATAGAATGCATCTGTATAGAATCTGTGGACTGAATTACCAAAGAAACATACACCCAGCAGAATCTACAAGAATCCTTCCTAAAGAAGCTATTCTAAAACTTTTTTGTTCACAAATTTGCATCTACGAAATCCTTCGTATATGTTTGCTACGAAATTATTCGTAGATCAAATATGAAGCCCACGGACTCTGAATTGGAAATCCTGCATGTGCTCTGGACCAATGGCCCCAGCACAGTACGTCAGGTACACGATACGCTGAGCCAAAGCCGAGACCTCGGTTATACAACGGCTCTGAAATTAATGCAGATTATGTACGAAAAAGGGCTGCTTTCACGCGAAGAAGATGGTCGCTCTCATACCTATACAGCGGCAGTCAGCGAAGAAGATACCCAACGGAACTTAGTTGACCGTTTTGTTGAAACGGCCTTTCGAGGATCAGCCTCGAAGTTAGTCATGCAGATACTCGGGCAGCATAAGACTTCTCGTGAAGAATTAGATGAGATTAAAAATTTGCTGAGTGATCTGAACCGGGACGCCGGCCGCCGGGATTTATCTGATTGAACTGATTGGCTTGATTCTATAAAGAATGATTTATGATTTTAAGTGAGTGCTTTCAGTCAGGTTTTGTAAAAATGATTTTATACACTTAACGATTTCCTATAACTCATGAACGCTTTCCATTTTTTGTCGAATTCAGTGGTGGATGCCCTGGGCTGGACGCTACTCCATGCGCTCTGGCAGGGTTTTGCGTTGGTTTTACCGGTAGCCGTAGTCCTTCATCTTCTGCGGAACCAATCCAGTATGCTGCGCTATCGCGTTAGTGTGCTTACCTTGCTCACCCAACTTTTGGTATCGGGGGCTACATTTATCTGGTATTATGAGCCAGTTGTTGAGAATCAACCAATCGTGCCGTCAGCCGCTATCCACTATGCTAAATTGGTTCGCTGGCAAACCGTGACACAAACTTTACCCTGGCAGCAACAAACGCAGCTATTTCTGGAAAGGCATCTGAGTCAATTTGTTCTGATCTACTTAATTGGCGTGGCCTTGTTCGGATTGCGACTGGTAGGTGGTTGGCTTTACCTACAGCGGCTAAGCAAAACAGCTACGCAGCCTGCCACCCAAAACTGGCTTTCGTTAACGAACCAGCTTCGCTCGGCCCTGACGATCAAAACTGTTGTGCAAGTTCGTGAATCGGCTCGCATTGCAGTACCCATGGTAGTTGGCATGTTAAAGCCCGTTTTATTGCTCCCTATTGGCTTAACCACAAGTCTGTCTATGCGTGAAGTTGAAGCGGTTTTGGCGCACGAATTAGCCCACGTAAAACGGCATGATTACGCTGTGAACCTACTCCAATCGGTTATTGAAGTGCTCTATTTCTTTCATCCTGCGCTGTGGTGGCTATCGGCTCGTGTACGAGAAGAGCGTGAACATTGCTGTGATGATTTAGCGGTAGAAGCTTGCGGAGGCAATGGTCGTATTCTGGCACAAGCGCTTGCTCGTGTGGAAGAACTGCGGCTTATGCAGCTTGAACAGACCCCAGCTTTGGCGATGGCATTTGCGTCAAAACGGCAGCACTTATTGCATCGGGTTCGTCGGGTTCTGGGTGTTCCAACCCGCCCCTTCGTCTCCAATGCCAGTCTGGCCGGTTTAACCCTTGCGACTGTCTTGCTGATGAGTGTATCGGTTTATGCCGTACAGAAACAGGATGACTTTAAAAAGGCAACCAAACAACCCAAGCCTGCCCATTCGACCCGTCGACATAAAATTGATGGTAATTCAGAATATGGTATGATCGATGACAAAAAAGTGGGCTATGTGATCTGGAAAGGCCAAAAACTGTCGGCAGCCCGATTAACTAAATTACAAACTCAATTGAATCAGGTGATGAATGGGCAGCTATCGCTTGATGCGGTGAAACAATCTGACCGCGATATTCTGCTAACGATCATTGAAAAGAATCAGGCGTTTGACAGTGGAATGGGCGCTTTGGCCGAAGGCTTATCGCACATTGATTACGATAACATTGTGGCATCGGCACTGAAAAACGTTCCCCTCAGCCCAGATGGAACGGTGGAAGGCTTAGCGAAAGTCGATTATAAAAGCATTATCGACAATGCATTTGCGTCAATTCCTCGCGTTAGTCACGATACATTCGTGTCAGACAATGACACCCTTGCTCCTCAACGTGCTTTCCAGCAACGGCAGATTGATAGCTTAAGTCGACTCATGGCCGAACGATCGCAACAGATTCAAACTTTACACCTTCAGATGGAGAAAATGCAGTTCCCTATTGAAGAATTCGGACGAAACCAACAGATGTTGGAGTGGCGCAAAGAGAAGCTGATGCAGTTACGTAATAATCTCATTGAGAAGCAACAACAGATGATGCGTCAGGATGGGAAACAGAAATTAAGTCTGGAAGAAATTGAGAAGCAAGTAGCTGCTTTTGAACCAGAAATAAAGAAACAGGAAGCTAGTATTGAAGAGGCCAATCGGCAGTTAGAAGCTACTCAGGCAAAATTACAGGAGGCTCGAAAACCGCTGGAAAAACTAGAACTCGAATCTCACCAGTTAGATGCACAACTAGAACGGTTATCAGTAGAAATGGAACGACATGGCGAAAGACTATCCCGAATAACTAGCGACCTATCCAATCTGGATATGGACATGGATGTGAATGTCAACGTCAACACAGGCAGAGGCCGTATTACACGCACTCCGCGTGCCCCACGTGCTCCTCGCCCTGCAATAGCGCCCAAAGTCGATGTAGTAGTACCCGCAGCACCCGCGGCACCAGCAGTACGTGCTCAGGCAGCTCCAGCAATTGCTCCTCCTACTCCCCCTGCACGGGTTGCCAAACCCCGTTCGGCTCCGAAACCAGCAGTAGCACCTAAAATCGACGAGTAGGGAATAAGTTCTCTAAACAAACATAGGGGAGATAGCATCGGCCATCTCCCCTATGTTTGTTTAAACACAGTCTGTTACTCAATCTCAATAACTACATTCGGACCTACGGGATGAGCTACGCAGGTCAGCACGTAACCAGCCTTTAGTTCCGACTCAGATAAACCGTCCTCTTCGTCCAGTTTTACCTTACCCGACGTACAGCGCCCCAGACAGGCCGTACACATACCTGCTTGACAGGAGTAAGGCAAGTCAATATCCAAATCCAGTGCTGCTTCCAGAATGGTTTGATGAGGGGCAACGGCGAATTTATACTCGCTACCTTCATACAGGACCGTTACTTCTGGTGTTCCATTATCGGCAGCCGTAACGGGTTCTTCAACCACTTCACCCGCCATAACTGGCGCCGTAGCATAGCTTTCTTTATGAACGTGTTCCGAAGAAACACCAACCAACGATAGGGCAGAGCGCACTTCGGCCATCATACCATCGGGTCCACACAAATAAAAACTCGCATTTTGGCGTTCGGAGGCCGGAAGCTGATCTAATAGTTTCGTTAAGGTATGCTGGTTCAGGCGACCTTCGGCACCAGTCCAACCTGCGCTGGGCTGACTCAGAATATGTGTTACCTGAAAGCGCGAACGCCCGTAACCCTGCTCCATCGCATCTAAATGCGCTTTATAAATAATGGATTCCTGGTTACGATTACCATAGATCAGCCACACCCGGCTGTTGGGCTCTACGTGCATCGCCGATTTCGCCATCGAGAAAAGTGGCGTAATACCACTACCAGCGCCAATCAGGATAATTGTTCGCCGATTTTGAGGGTCAAGTTTCGGAACAAACGTGCCCATAGGCTCCAGGGTTTCCAGAATATCGCCGGGTTGGATACGATCGCAGAGGTAATTCGAGGCCAGTCCACCCGGAACACGCTTTACTGATACAGACAAAGATACATCAACGTGGGGCGACGACGCCATTGAGTACGACCGGCGTATCTTTTGCCCATTTATGTTGAGTAAAAAAGTCAGAAACTGCCCCGGCTGATAGCGAACTTCTTCGTTAATGGGGTGCCAGAAGCTTATTGTCACCGCATCGGGCGTTTCCCGAACGATGTCTTTTATTTTCAAAAAATACCGATTTGCCATTATTCAGGAGGTTGTCCGTTTACGATTTACAGTATTCGGTTTACGGCGGGTCGACACATCAACAATTATGCACCACCCCACCATAAACCGAATACTATAAACTGTAAAACATTTGCAAAAGTACGGCGAACACACGGAACTTACCCATTTTTATGGAATTCAACTAACTGTTCGGCAGGTGCTTTTAGAATAGTACCCATTGTTAAGCCTGTTTGTTTTATCGCCTGTTGCAATGGTTTCGCAAAATAGTAAGCAATCGACCCTACAAAATGAACCGGCCACGAACCAGCTTCGGGAAACCGTTTGACATAGGTGGTCAGAAATAAAGCAAAGGCCTCCGTCACCAAATTGGCGATGTAAGGATGCTCCAGATGCTCGGATAAGAATGGCGTAAATGCGGCAAAGTACCGATTAGGAAAAGGCTTTTGATAGGCATTTTCAAGTAGCGTTGGACGATCCAGCGCATAACGCGTTTGAAAAGCTTCGCGGAGTTCGGCGGGTAATCGCTCCTGAAAAAAATCCCGAACGAGCGTTTTACCCAAGTATCCTCCGCTTCCCTCATCGCCCAGCCAAAACCCAAGTGATTGAATACCTCGTGTAAGTTGACCTCCCTCATAGCAGCAGGCATTTGACCCTGTTCCCAAAATACAGGCTATTCCGGATTGGTGACCGATTGCTCCTCGGGCAGCTCCCAGCATATCGCTATTTACCTCAACAACTTGCAAACCAGGCAATACTGCCTGAAGCGCATCGGCAACAATAGAATTCACCGTTGGTCCGGTACAACCAGTTCCGTAAAAAAACACCTTCGTGATATCGGTATCGTTTAGGTATGGAATCAGTTGCGCCTGCAACGTATTAACCATTTGAGCAGTACTCTGATAATAAGGATTGAATCCATCCGTTTGAATAGCGTGTGTACTGCCATTGGTATCAACAAGTCGCCAGTCGGTTTTAGTTGATCCGCTATCAGCGATCAGAATTTTCATGTTTAACAATTTCAGATTCCAGGTTCAAAATTTCACGTTTAGTCGGGTATAACATGAAATCTTAACCATTAGATTAATTTACCAATCGCTGGGAAGCGACTAAAAACACGGTCGGTATGGGGAGCATCAGCCAGTTCATCGGTAAGATCTTGTCCGGCCCAGTGTTCATAATGCTTCCCATTACGCCATAAACGCGATGTTGACAGGTCATAAATAATACCTTCATACGCACACCAGATTTCGTCACGATCCTGCCCATTGCGTAAAGCCAACTGCATACGGGTGTACGATGGTAATGAACTTGGGGTAGTAATCGACATACGTCCGTTGGCTCAAACAAATGAATTATTAGGCATCAATTTTGCGAGTGCCAACAAAATTAGCGTAACTTTAGCCACTCTGATTCTCTTGCATTTGATTAACTATGAGAAAGACTTATTCTATCGCTTTTCTTTCAGTATTAACCCTGTTTAGCCTACTGGTGATGGGCTGTGGTGGTAGTAAGGTAGCTCCCGTTTCAGAGCGAATTGCCAAAGTCTGGACAGCTAGCAAAGTGGATGAAACGGGCCTTAATACTGGCAGTGTGACTGTTTATACAAGAGGAGGAACAGGCAACATTCGCAACTATACGGGCTTTAAGCTTGATCTGAGTGCTGCGCCAACTGTTAAATACACCGAATTCGACGGTAACACCTTTACAGGTCAATATTCGCTGCCCGACGATAATACCCTAAAACTGACGAACCTGAACCCTTCGCCAACAGGCGACAATGGAACCATCACCTTTACGATTAACTCCATTGACGATAGCAACTTAAAACTTACCCGAACAACAGCCAGCCAGAAGACAGGTAATACCACAAACGTCTACACGCTGACAAATCCATAAGGCATTCGCAAACCAATTATCAGAAAAAGCCGTTCCGTATGTCAAATCGGAACGGCTTTTTTAATGGATAATGAACATGTACAATGATCGTATCTATCAATGCATTATTCATTGGCCATTATTCATTACTAGTTATCATGACAGACTTAAATACTCTTGGCGAAATCGGATTAATTGAACGAATTCGGCAGGCAACCCCTCAACCTACTCATCCAGAAACCGTACGTGGCATTGGCGACGATGCCGCTGTATTCGATTGGGGTGATGAATACGGCTTACTCACCACCGATATGCTCGTAGAGGGTATTCATTTTGACCTAACCTACGTACCGCTGAAACATCTCGGTTATAAAGCTGTAACCTTTGGCGTATCAGATATTGCCGCCATGAATGGCTTGCCTATACAGGTAACAATTAGTATTGGATTAAGCAGCCGATTCCCCGTTGAGGCCATCGATGAGCTGTACGAAGGTATCCGGGCGGCCTGCGAAGCTTACAACGTGGATTTAGTTGGGGGCGATACCACTTCCTCCCGTTCGGGATTAATTATTTCCGTCTCCGTTCTGGGAAAAGTCCCTAAGGATTTAATTACGTACCGAAATACAGCCCAGCCAAACGACGTAATCTGCGTAACGGGCGATTTGGGTGCCGCTTATCTGGGTTTGCAGTTGTTAGAACGCGAAAAACAGGTGTTTCTGGCCGATCCGAATATGCAACCTAATTTATCGGAGGAGCGAGCCTATCTGGTGCAGCGCCAACTTCGCCCTGATGCCCGCACTGATATGGTTCATGAGCTTCGTGATCTCGGCATTCGTCCTACGGCTATGATCGATATTTCGGATGGATTAGCTTCTGAACTGCTCCATCTTTGTCAGCAATCGGGTACAGGAGCGGTAATTTTTGATGAGAACTTACCAATAGATGACCAGACGCATTTGGCAGCCGACGAGTTCAAGATAAGTCCGGTGACGGCTGCGTTGAATGGTGGCGAGGACTATGAACTCTTATTTACGGTTCGTCCGCAGGCGTTTGAAAAACTGGAAACCAACGCCCGCATTACGGCCATCGGCTACCTAACGCCCGACCCAAACCAAATTGTTTTATCCACAAAAGCTGGCCAACAAACGCCAATTCGGGCGCAAGGCTGGGAGAGGAAAAGCTAATTGACAAACCTGGCACGAGTAAATACTCGCGCCGGAGACGAATCCACAAATGCAAAAGCGAGTTAAGTTCGATTTTGAGTTCTACTTTACCAATGGGGGTAGTTTAAAAGGGGAAGATTTCCGACTGGATATTGAAGGCGAGACGATTTCGGATCAGGCCCTAATAGACTACGTTATTGCTGATTTACGCCTACTAATGGTTGGTCAGGCCCGTATTCTCAATAAAGAAATCATAACCGAAGCCCACAAACGTGCATCGACCGATAAAACGGAAAGACGAAATCAGCTCATTGACTTGAGTCATACCATTGAAGCTGGTTTGGTCACCTATAAAGGTCTTCCCGCTCCTATTGTTTGTGACTACCTGAGCCGAGAAAACTCACGCCTGTTTTATGAAGCAGGCACGGAGTTTCAGATTGGCAAAATTGAGATGGTGACCAATACAGGTACCTATCTGGATTGTCCGTTTCATCGGTTTGAGCATGGCAAAGACTTATCAGAAGTAGGTCTGGAAGCGTTTACGAACCTGGAGGGCATTGTTATAAGAGTACCTTATTCCGAAACACTGGCCGTTACAGAAGCTCATTTACGGAATTATGAACTTCGGAACCGCGCCGTTTTAATTCATACGGGTTGGGATGAATTCTGGAATACCGAAACTTACTACGAAAATCACCCGTTTCTAACCGCTGATGCTGCATTATACCTGCGCGATTGTGGCGTTAAATTAGTTGGGATCGACTCGCATAACATTGATGACACAACCGGCAAAAGCCGCCCGGTGCACACAACCTTGTTAGGAGCCGATATTTTGATTGTTGAGCATTTGTGCAACCTTGCGCTAGTGCCCCAAACAGGCTTTACCTTTAGTGCCGTTCCGCCTAAGTTTAAAGGTGTTGGAACATTTCCGGTACGCGCAATGGCCACTGTTCATTAAGCCTAACTTCTTATACGCTTATGCGCTTTACGTTAAACCCGCTTGCATCCTGGCTAGTAATTTTCACGATAAGCTTGTTATCTCTGACTGGCTGCAAAAAAACTGAGTCGACACCAGCACCAGACCCTAATCTAGCATCTGCCATATCCGGCCGATATATCGTTACGACCATTACGACAAGTGGAAGCACCCAACCGATTTCGATTGTCAATGGGTTGGTTGTTATAGTACCTAATGGAACCGCGCTGGACGTAGTAAACGTCACATTATCTTACATGACTGCCAGTGCATCCGGGAGTTCCGCTTTTTCGGAATTGAAAACACTTTCGTTACAGCGATCGGGCAACGCCATTGATTTGTATTCGGGCACAACTAAAGTGGGCAGTTGGACAACCACAAGCTTAACGTTTACGAATTATCCGTTTAACAATTCAACCGTGAGCTTTGCCGCAACAAAAGAGTGAATTGTCGCGTTTATTTCACCCGAACGAACTTTGAATAACAACGCCGTTCACAACGGGGCTGAAGCAGCATCGTATCTGCGTTAAATTTCAATCCCTGCTGAAAGTAGACATTAGCCCGGTTGGTCGTAATATACAAATTAAGAAATAGACTGTCGGGGTATGTTGTATCGACCAGGAAATACTTGATTGGGTAGTAGTACGACATTGTATCTCCCTTGGCGCTCAACTTACCATCCGTATTAAACGTCAATGTTTGTGGCAGGCGATCGGAGTAGTGACCCGTACGGTCAACTGATTTCGTCGTGATAATCGTGTCTTTTTCAAAATGGGCTTTTACCAGGACAGAGTCGATCACGTACTGATTATTGACAAAAGTTGAGTCGATTTTGTAATAATCACCCACTGAGACCGAGTCAATCAAGGTATCATTGACAATTACGGGGTATAATCGCTCAACAAGGCGCCACGTACCTGTAATGCGGGGATCACTTGCACCGGGCGAAAAATTAGCATCCGATTCCTTACACTCTATGAGTAGAGTTGCAAGCAGTAGGGTTAGGCTTAGGTAGAGAACTTTTTTCACGAGTTAATCAGCAGCTTATAAGGCTAACGAACAGACGGTTTGAGTCATTGCCCAATCGGTTTTGTTCGTAGGCGATCTTCCCAAATAGGTGAGCCATTCGGGAAGATCTTACGCCAGCTTAAACAAACTCCGTGCCTCGTTCTTTAGCATCGGCGACAAAGTTCTTCACTTTCTGTTCTTCTTCCTTGCGGCAGATCATCAGAACGTTGTCGTACTCGGCCACAATATAGCCATCCAGACCATTCACCACGACAAGGCGATCCTTTGGCGTCTTGATAATACAGTTTTTGGTATCGTAAAGCATGATATGACCGTCAATCACGTTGAAGTCTTCGTTCTTATCCGATACTTCATACAACGATTTCCAGGTGCCCAAATCCGACCAGCCAAAGTCGCTCAGAACAACATATACGTTTTGCGCCTTCTCCATAATGCCATTATCGATGGAGATGCTCTTTGTAAGTGAGTACGCTTTATCAACAAACGCGCTTTCCTTCTCGGTGTAATAAGCGCCTTTTCCTTCTTCAAAAATTTCGGCAACTTCAGGTAGGTATGCCTCAAATGCGTTGATAATTGCCTGGGCATTCCAGACAAAAATACCTGCATTCCAAACGAATTCGCCACTTTCGACAAACTGTTGCGCCAGTTCGAGGTGTGGCTTTTCGGTAAAGGTTTTTACCTTTTTAATGCCCTCGCCCGATTCAGGAATGTACTGGATATAACCATAGCCGGTATCGGGACGGCTTGGCTGAATACCGAGCGTTACCAGAATCTCCTGCTCTTTCGTAGCTTCCAGCGCTTTTTGAATCGTACGCTGAAACTCTTCTTCCTTCAGGATAATATGATCGGCAGGAGCAACGACAATATTCGCTTCCGGATCTTGCTGGGCTATTTTATAACAGGCATAGGCAACGCAGGGAGCCGTGTTCCGGGCAATGGGTTCACACAAAACCTGATCATCCGAAAGCTGTGGTAACTGCTCCTGACAAAGGTCTTTGTAGAGTGAACTGGTAACTATATAAATATTTTCGGGGGGGCAGATGCCATTAAAGCGATCGGCCGTTTGTTGAAGCAGCGTTCGGCCTGTGCCGAGAACATCGTGAAATTGCTTAGGATAACTTGTTCGGCTGAAAGGCCAGAATCGTGTTCCGACGCCCCCCGCCATAATAATTACATACGTATGATTCATTGATATTGACCTAATTTATAACAAAGTTGCTATTATCTTATCGTTTTTATACCAGAAAAGTTTAGTATTCTTATCATGGGCCTATACTCGACTTATCAGCTTTCCAATAAAATTGACAATTTACAGGTAAACCGAAACAATGCATATTTACCAATACTACTTATTAGTATCTTCAAGTATTTTCTTTTAATAATTCATTAATTTTCCTTAAAACAACCCAAAGGTTATTTCGACAGCAAAGGTACACTAGTACTCTTCCAATTTAATGATTAGATAAAATTAAGTATCTTTCCGACATGGGCCAA
>NZ_BAAHBI010000078.1:0-104734 GCF_054776755.1 Spirosoma litoris
TGGCATTTGCTAAGTTGCACTTTTTTTAGCTAACTTGCTTGCAAACAAAGATATGGACGACAGGAGGAATCTCAAGGCTTCTTGACTCTCTAGCAAGGATACTTTAAGATCCCTCCTTTGTCGGGATGACAAAAAACATTATCCATTATTCATTTACTCTGCTTATTTCTGCTTCGCGGCCCAGGCGTCCATTTTGCGTTCCAGTACATCCAACGGCATACAGCCATCTTTGAGGAATTCGTCGTGGAAGGCCGCTATGCTAAATTTAGTACCAAGCTCCTGCTCGTATTTCGTGCGGAGGGCGCGTATTTTCAGGGCACCAATTTTATAAGAAAGCGCCTGACCGGGAATCGCCATGTAGCGTTCGATTTCGGCGGTAGCGCCCTGTTCAGCAATGGGTTCGTTGTCCATCATGTACTTGATTGCCTGCTCGCGAGTCATGTGTTTGGTGTGCAGAGCAACGTCCACTACGAGCCGGATGGCTCGGTGAATTTCATCACCTAGCGCTCCCATGTACTGATACGGATCGGTGTAGAGACCTAGTTCTTTACCCAACGATTCGCAATACAAGGCCCAGCCTTCGCCGTAGGCACCGTACCAGGCAAACCGCCGGAATTTCGGCAAACTGGTGTTTTCCTGTTGAAGCGACACCTGATAATGGTGACCCGGAATGGCCTCATGTAAAAACAACGACTCCATACCCGACGTAACATTGAACTTGGTCGCATCGGGAATCGGTACATAGAAAATCCCCGGACGACTCCCATCCATCGAGCCCGGATTGTATTCGGCACTGGCGGAGGCTTCACGGAATTTCTCAGTCTGCCGAATCTCAAATTTCGTCTTTGGCGTGTTCGTAAATTCTTTTTTCAGGTTCGGTTCAAGCCGGGCCAGAATGGTGTTAAACGCGCCCAGTACATCCTTGGGAGTTTTGTAAGGATAGAACTTTTTATCGGTTTTGAGGTGCTCGAAAAATTCAGCCAGCGTACCTTTAAAGCCGACCTGCGTTTTCACTTTCTCCATTTCGCCCCGAATCCGACTAACTTCCTTTAGGCCAATCTGGTAGATTTCTTCTGGCGTGTCGTTGGTCGTTGTCTGAACCTTAACCAGATAGTTGTAGAGTTCCGGCCCCTTTGGCAATACGTCGATACCCGACGTTGTCCGGGCTTTGGGCAGATATTCATTCTTGAGGAACGTCCCTAGCTTCTGATAAGTCGGTACGATTTGCTCCAGAATGGCTTTCTTATAAGCCGCCGTCAGTCGAGTTTTATCCGCTTCGCTGAATGTGGCCGGTAGTTTTTGAATCGGACCGTAGAACAGACTTTTCGTGGGGTCGGTCACCACTAAATCGTTCATCTGGGGAATCATCTTGACGACCAGGCTTTTGGGCAATACGTTGTTGGTAGCCATGCCTTTCCGAAAATCAGCAATAGCCGTATCACCCCAAACGGTAAACGCAGAGACCCGTTTTAGCCAATCGTCATAATCCTTCACTGTTTTGAACGGTTGCGCGCTTTCTCCACTCCCAGCCTGCCCAAACATTAGCGGCAACCCAACGAATTGGTTAAACGGAATATCTTCCTGATGAAACTGGAATTGCTCCAGTTGCAGCTCCATTTCCCGTTTTAGAATGTCGTAGGAAATCTTGTCTTCGTCAGACAGTTTCTCCCGGTCAAACGGTTTTAGTTTGTCGAGCGTAGCCGTATAAAACGTTTTTGTCTGCTCCAGAAACTCCTGCGAAATGTCATTCGGCAACTGGTCGTTGTACCGATTATCACCCTGCATGGTGGCCTCCAACGGAAACAGCTTTAACCGTTGCTCATAATAATCGTCCAGCACAGCCGCAAAGCCCGGATCGGTGGTGGTGGTTTGGTCGCTTTTGTTCGATGTGCAACTCAATAGTGTAGCGAATATCAGGGGAATTAAACTGCTTTTTTTCATAGATTCTGGCAAAGGGGATGGTAAATCGAAAGATACAGATATTACGGTTGCTTTGACAGAATCGTTTGCTCAATAACTTGTCTAACTTCTGCTTCATAGGGGTTACCCGATCTGAATAAACATGAACAGTGAAGCTCGCCGTATAAATTATAGTCTATTTTCTCAGCAGGCATAACGCCTGTCCGTTGCCAGCTTTCAAACCATTCTGAGAACAAATTGCTCCTCCATTTGGCATATCGAGGGTGTTTATTTTCGAGACCAGGATGCCAGATACTTTCGTCGCTGCAAACAAACAACAAAACCCTGTTGGGATATTTAGAAATATAGTAGTAGAGAATCTCGAATATGGCGATGCCTACTTGAGCATCTTTGGGAAGTTTACCAACTGGCCTTGTCTCTTTCGTTGGACCAAAGCCAAACATTTTAGTGTCATTAGCAAAAGAAGCGAATGGCACATAACCATCCGCTTCTTTAAAGTAAACTAAATATTTTATGCCTTGGGCCGTAATAAAGGAGAATTCACTATCATCTTCCGACTCTTCGGCTATCAAATAGTCCCGATTGTTTAATGAATTTGACTCCACTTGACTCACTTTTCTTGCCGCCGTTAGCTATATAATCTTGCACTTTTGTTGCATCTTCAGCCATCTGGCGAACGTTGATTGTGCCCGAAGGTAAAGATGTAATCGCAGCGCCAGAAGCCTGACCAGCGACAACAGCTACACTTTCGGCCTTAGATATACAGCTAAATGATCGTTTTGTGCCTGGAACGCTACGTTCACCAACACTCATTTTTGGTTTGCTCATGACTCAGCCTCTTTGAGTTATGATTAGAAGAGAAAACAAGTAAAGTACACTTTTGATATAACCTCAGTATGTACGTGTTAGATCTGCGTTTACAACACTTGCGTTCCAAATGTACACAATTCTACCTTAAAGAGTTTCATAGGTCCCCAGTATTCACAAACTAGCAACCCACTCACAAACTTCGCCGAACGCCATCGAGCAAATACTCCAGGCCGTTCAGCTTGATTTCGTACATGGTTTGTAACAGCATACCTAGCTTCCCAGCCGGAAAGCCTTTTTGTACAAACCACTCTAAATACGACATGGGTAACGACCTGATCAGATGCCCTTTGTATTTGCCGAAAGGCATCTGATAATGGAGTAATTCTTTTAATAAGTCGGGATTGCCTTGGGCTGGTTCTATTGCCATGTTTTGGTTGTTCTCGCTGTTAACTTAACTCACTGCCGATTCAAGCAATCTTATGGTTCCTGCTGTAGCGTCAATTTCGGTGTCGATGCCTAATGGAACGGTAAATTTATCACGAATATGGCCGATCATCGCTCCCGAAAAAGCAGGTTTGTTCAGCGGAATGATGTGTTCGGTCAGGACATCTTCCAGTGTGAGGGAGCCGTAGCCACCACTTCCGGGGCCACATTCGCTGCATTTTCCGAACACAAAGCCCGAAATCTGATCCAGAATGCCCGCCAGTTTCAAATGGGTCAGCATCCGGTCCATGCGGTACACATCTTCGTGCGTGTCTTCCACAAATAAAATCGTGTTTTTCCAGTCGGGCAGGTACGACGAGCCAATCAGATGGCTCAACACCGTGAGGTTCCCGCCCACCAGTCGACCACGAGCCAGGCCGGGTTTGATAGTCGTAATGCGATCCTGAACCTGTGTCAGATTATCGCCCTTTTCGGTGGGGTTTCGCATCGTTACCATTTCTCCTTCCAGCAGCACTCGCTTCAGCCAGTTCACCGTATACGCATTAAAGGTTGCCGAACCAACGGGACCGTGCATGGTTACCAGACCTGTTTTGGCATAAATAGCCAGCAACAAAGCCGTAATGTCGCTATAGCCAATCAGAATTTTCGGGTTACGCTGAATCAGGTTGTAATCGAGCAAGGGCAGCAAACGGGCGCATCCCCAGCCGCCATGAATCGCCATGACCGCCTTCACACTTCGATCATCAAAAAAGGCATGTAAGTCCGAAACCCGATCGGCATCACGACCGGCGAGGTACCCATATCGATCGTAGATATGAGGTCCCAGTTTAGTCTGGAATCCCAGGGCTTGTAGCGACTCCTGTGCAATCTTCACGGTTTCCTGACTGTAGGCCGGAGCCGCTGGGCAAAACAGACCAATTGTGTCGCCCGGCTTTAAGCGGTTTGGTTTTATAACCGTAGCTGGAGGCTGATTAGCTGTCAGCGAAAGGAACGGCGCAAGGCTGGTGGCTTGTAGAAATGAACGACGTGAGGGCATGGGAATTCGTGAACTATCTGTGCAGAAAGATAACCGAAAACGGTCGATCGGGCAAACGAACTCAGTAGCTTACTACTCTATAGAGCTTTTGTATTGAACCAACCAACATAGCTATGCTAACCAAATCACATTTACGACTTCTACGTATCTTCCTGGGCCTCTTTTGGGCGTTTTCGACGGTGCAGGCCGCTGCTCCGATGACGACTATTTCGCAATTAACCGCCGATTGGCAGCGGGCGAAAGAGTACACCAAAGAGTATCTGGACGCCATGCCCGAAGATGGCGTGAATTTTAAACCAACGCCCGAAATCCGCAGCTTTGCCGAACAAATGTTACACCTGTCGGCAGCGAACTACAACTTTGGTGCCCTGGCCAGCGGCAAGCCGAACCCAATGCAAGGCAAAAAACTGGAAGAAATGGCCGAGCTTAAAAACAAGGCAGCTCTGACCAAGGCCGTTATGGACAGTTACGATTTTATGATCGACGCCATGAAAGGCATGACCAATGCCCAACTGGGTGAATCGGTGAAAATGGGGCCGCGCGAAATGACGAAAGAGGTCGTTTTGGCCAAAGCGTTTGAGCACCAAACCCACCACCGCGGTCAGTGTACGATCTACATTCGAATGAAAGGAGTGAAACCACCGCAGGAGAAATTGTTTTAATGTGCTAAGCCCATTTTTCAATCTCACCGGGTTAAAACCCGGCGCAAAAAAACAGAACTGATGAACTGCGCCGGGTTTTAACCCGGTGAGATTGAAAAAAAGATATTTCTTCGATTACTTAGTAAAGGCTCGCTACTAGCGGGCCTTCTTCATAGTAACGTATAGCGTTATGGGTGATTCAATTGTACCTGTGAGTTCAATACAATATTAAAAACATACACACCGACACATCGGTTATTGAATAGCCAGTTTGTAACAACGTTTTGGTTTGCAATCAATTGGCTATTTTCTGTTCATGAGAACACCACCATCACGCTATTATTTTATTGCGCTCCTACTGATCATCCTGCTAGGCCAATGTCAGAGAAAGCAGCCTCAAGCCCCCAAAGCAGAGGGGTTTGATCCGCCCATACCCGAAACGATGTCGTATGTGGCTGGCCCCATTACGTTTCAATTGAACGAATTACAGGAGAAAATCAATAAGGAACTCAACCCTGTTCTGGTCGGCAAACAAACCAAAGACGGCAAAACGAAAGGGATCATGTCGCTTCGGGTCAAGCGGCTGGGTTCGGTGCATGTTGAGTATGCCGATCAGCAGATAAAGCTATCGGCCCCGCTTCAAATGTGGCTCACGAGACCTTTCAGTCGAGATACGACGCCACCCGAAAAGCCATTTTGTGCGATCAAGGTAAACTTTAAAAGCCCGATCAGCGTAACTTCTAACTGGCGACTTGCCAGCCACACGACCTTCACGGATTATACCTGGATCGTTCAACCTAAAATTGTCGGGATTTCGCTGACTGGTCTGGTTGAGAACCTGCTGGAAAAGCATAAGAGCGCGATTGAAATGGCCATCGATTCGGCAGTTCACAAGGAACTTCGGCTCGATCAGATGGTGAAACCCATCTGGCACGATATGCAAACTCCTCTACTCATTAATAAGGAGTACGGCCTCTGGTTGACTCCCAAGCCTGTTAGTGTAGCAGCCGGTTCAATTACAGGCGATTCGACCCAGTTAACGACTCATGTGCGAATCGCGATGGAAACGAAAACAGAGGTAAAGCCTGAGAAACCCGTGCATGCACGTACGCCTTTACCCCTTTTGCAGAAACGGGAGCAGGTTTCCCAGACATCAGATTTGCACCTGATGAGCTTTGTTCCCTACGCCGACATCAACCGAATGCTGGCCCTTACGGTGAAGAATAAAAAACTGGCGCTCGGTAGCCTGACAATCAAAAGTCTTTCGGTTTATGGCGGCCAGCATTCGCTGATCGTAAAAGCTGACCTGGCCGGGCTTCTGGATGGCATCGTTTACCTGAAAGGCAAACCAACATTCGACACGTTAAGCAACACTCTGAAAGTCAAAGATTTAGATTTCGACGCAGAATCGGGAAGTGTATTATCGAAAAACACAGGCGCTGTCTGGCATGACGGCTTGCGTGCGTTACTGCAAGAATTGCTGACCATCCGATTGGGCGATGACATTGCCAAAATCCCTCAGGCAATCAATAAGGCATTTGAGCAAGGAGGTGCCGGAAAGAAAACCGATCTGGCGATAAACACCTTCCGATTCACTCCCCAAAAGATCGCCATCCGCCCCGACGGCATCCAGACGTTGATTAAGGTTGAATCGAAAATAGTGTTGAATGTAAACAAGTTATAATCTTTTTCTTTTGACAGGATTTACAGGATAAAACAGGATTTTCATTCTGAACCTGTTTAAGCTTTTATTTCGATAACTTTTTGTCATCCCGAGGAACGAGGGATCTTCGGGTAATGTGATCAAATAGGCCTCATCCGAAGATCCCTCGTTCCTCGGGATGACAAAAAGCACTCATTATTTTTCGATTATAGAAAGTTTGAACAGGTTCTCTATCTACTAATCTTGTTAATCCAGTAAATCCTGTCAAAAAACAATTCATTTTATGGTTCTTCTGATTAGTCTAGTTGTATTGATAATTGGTTGGCTTATCTGGCGGTATCTGAGTCAGAAGAAACAGGATGCGCAACCCCTGCCCCCAAATTACCCGCAATTATTACAAGCCTATGTACCTTATTATCAGGGACTAAATCCAGATAAAAAGAAAGTATTCGAGGATCGGGTGAATCATTTCCTGCACCATGTCAAAATTGAAGGCATCGGCACGACGGTCGATGATGTTGATAAAGTGCTGGTGGCCAGCAGTGCTATTATTCCAATTTTCGGGTTCGATGATTGGTATTATCCGCTGACCAATGTGCTGCTCTACGAAGGCAGCTTCAATGCCGATTTTCAGACTACAGGAGAAGGGCGAAACATCCTGGGTATGGTCGGCGAAGGCGGTGCCTTACAAAGCACGATGGTGTTGTCGAAACCGGCTTTACACGAGGGATTTGCCAATGAAACCAGTAAAGGGAATACGGGTATTCACGAGTTTGTCCACCTCCTCGACAAGGCCGATGGGTCTACCGATGGCTTACCGGAGTATTTGTTGGTAAAAGATCACATTAAGCCGTGGCTGCAATTGATTCATAAAAGCATCCAAGACATTAAGGCCAATCATTCCGACATCAACCCATACGGCATTACGAACGAAGCCGAGTTCTTCGCCGTCGTATCCGAGTATTTCTTCAAACGTCCTGACTTGCTCCATGAAAAGCATCCGGAGCTTTTTGCACGGCTGGAAGAAATTTTCCATCAGCATCCGTTGGAATAAAGTAATGTCCAAACGGACTGGCGCGAGCATTAGCTCGTGCCTTTTCATCTAGCCAGTATTCACTGACGTTCTAGCTATTCATAAGTCAGCGAATGCTGACGAAATTAAAAGGCACGAGCTAATGCTCGCGCCAGCACCCCTGCTACTGTTTCTCCAGCTTCTTCAACTCTTTCTGAATATACTCTTTCGATAACCAGTTGTTACCCATCATCACGCCTTCGATGCTTTTGGTTTGGCTGATGTCTTTCAAAGGATTGCCACTCAACAACACCAAATCGGATACGTTGCCCGGTTTGATGGTTCCCCAATCGGGTTTATTGAAATAGGAAGCCACATTAACAGTACCCGTGCGCAGAACTTCGTAGGGCGTCAACCCGGCATCGACCATGTACTTCATTTCGTGGTGAATTGAGAATCCAGGCACGTTGAAAATTTGAGGAGCATCAGAACCTAGCAACAACTCAACACCATTTTTCTGGCATTCGTAAATCAGCTTCCGACGAATCTGAATTAGTTTTTCGGCGTGTTCTTTGGTGTAATTCGGATTGGCGAGATAGCCTACTTTGGTATTCACCCATCCCTTTAACTGCTCCGGCTTCATGTATTTCATCTCGGGATCGTTGGAAAACGCATCGGCCGGAAGTGGCGAAAGCCAGCGCTCAGCCAGTGCCTGCGTGGGCACCACCCGAATGTGTTTCTCGCGAAGACCTTTCACCAGTTTCGGAATTTGTGAAGCGTCGGCCCGATAGGCAATCCAGGAAGCAAACAGGCCCGTTTCAGGTTCGGCCAGCGTATCAGAACGAGGAACAAGCGCTTCCACGAACCCGTCCATATGATCAATGGACGAATATTCTGCATCAATAGCCCGCCAGACACCCACGTTAAAGGATACGTGTCCGGCAAATGGAATACCCACTTCGTGGGCCGTTTTAGCGATGGCCGGAAAGGTCTCTTTGGTAAGCCCCGGATGCAGTTTCAGGAAATCATAGCCAGCCGCTTTCTGCTCCCGAACCATTTCGGCACCACGCTCGGCGGTCTTTACGGTTTGCCCGTTAAACGATGGACCCGTTGCGTAGAAGTGTGGTCCAAGAATTTCGCCACTGTTGATTTTACTCCGTAACTCCAGATGCTTAGGATGCCCCAACATGCCCCGAATGGTGGTGATGCCGTTTGCCAGATAGAGCATCAGCACCTCTTTCATTGGTTCAATGTCATCGATAGGCGGTACATGGGCATGGATTTCGGCCCAACCCGGCGTCAGGTATTTGCCTTTTGCGTCAATGACCAGTGCGTCTTTATTGAATTTTACGCTACCCTCATTACCCATTGCGGCTATTCGTCCATTACGCACAACGACAGTCTGGTTGTCAATCACACGCTCCCGATCCATCGGAATGACGTTAACGGATTTGAAAACAATCTCACGCTGACCGTTGCTGGTGAGTTCCTGCGCCTGGAGCGTGGGGCAAGGGGCAAGGAGCAGGGTTAAGAGAAGAAGGACGAGGGATTTCATAAGGTGAAGGAGTTGATTAGTTGAGGATTTAAAGGTATCACGGACTTCAGTCGTTGAACCTATTCGGGTTGGTTCGGTTTTGGACTAATAGCCATCAGGTCGGTAAATTTATTCAATTCAGCACGAATAACCGACGAGTTTTAGCGGAGTACCAAACCATTTACTCTATGAAAATCAACGCAATTATTACGGGTGCCACGGGCATGGTCGGTGAAGGTGTCCTGATCGAATGTTTGCAACATCCTGATGTAGAACAGGTGCTGGTTATCAACCGAAAACCGGGCGGGGTATCGCATCCCAAACTAAAGGAAATTATCCTCAAGGATTTTTTCAATCTAGCCCCCATCGAGAGCCAACTGAGTGGGTATAATGCCTGCTTCTTTTGCCTGGGTGTTTCGTCGGTCGGGATGAAGGACGATGAGTACAAGCACCTTACCTACGATCTGACTATGAACTTCGCCAATACACTGGCTAAGCTAAACCCCGACCTGACTTTCGAATATGTGTCTGGCGCGGGCACTGACAGCACAGAAAAAGGTCGTCTGGCGTGGGCACGCGTGAAGGGGGCTACCGAAAATGCGCTGATGCGGTTGTTCAAACACTCGTACATGATGCGTCCGGGCTTTATGAAGGCAACCGCCGGGCAGAAGAACGTGAAGAGTTACTACAAATATATTGATTGGCTGTACCCGATTGGCCGGGCGCTTTACCCGGCTGGCTTTTCGACCTTGCAGGAGTTGGCGCTAGCCATGATCAAATCGGCCACGATCGGCTACGAAAAGCAGATTCTGGAAGTGAAAGACATTGTTGCGCTAGCGAAACGGTAAAATAACGTAAATAACGTATAACCCCCGAGTTTAATACCTGACTATCAATCACTTAAGGCCTATTTTTTGTCATCCCGACGCCAGGAGGGATCTTCGGTAAGTAACCAGCCAACGAAGATCCCTCCTGGCGTCGGGATGACAAAAACACTAGTATAACGCGATTCGTAAACCGTCCCAACCTGACTATTTCTGACCTAATCTTTTTTTACCTGAACAGGTCGATTTTGGACTTCTCTGACCTCAACGGTGGCTTCGTAATCGAGCGTTGGACAGGCTTTGGCCATTTCTACGGCGCTATCCAGATTAGCGGCCAGTACCCGAATTATGCTCGTTACTTTAAAATCAGCATCGGCCACAACGCCCTGCTCTACTTGCCGTTGTGAACCTGTCACAATAAAACCGGGCTGTGTAATCAGGCTGCTGCCGACAAAAGCGCCCTCCTCTGTCCAGAGTTGAATCAACTTACCCCATTTTTCGGTATTTAGTGCCTGTTGCTCCGGGGTTAAGATTTTCTGGGTACTGAATCGTATCAAAAAAACATACTCATTCATAGTCGTTTGTGTTTTGTTTAGAGCCTAATTGGCTGACACAAAACTAGATGGATGAATAAGCGCAGAATTGTAAAAAATCACTGACTTGATGATCAATAGAACGCAGATAATTATGATGTCAATGATCAATTATGATTTAGCATTAAGCTGATCGTAAAAATCTTGTAAAATCATAAAGACCATAAAAATCAGCGTTCTATTTCACCAATACGCACCTGATTGGAAAAACAGATGAGGAGTCAGCCCTGTAAATGATCGAAAGTCTTTGATGAAATGAGCCTGATCGAAATAACCCGCCTGATAAGCCATTTCAGTCAGACTTTGTGCCGAAGCATATTGATTAATCACCGATCGCAACCGCACGATTTTCGAAAACTGCTTGGGTGACGTTCCTACAATGCGCCGGAAACGTTTCTCGAAAGGGTCCTGGCTAATAGGCAAATTGGCCAGTAATTCGCTGATACGGACTGTGCCGTTGGCCAATTGAATTTGCTGGATAGCCTGCCGCACCAGCCAGTCTGTGGGGGTTTCCTGTAGCCTCGCTACCAGGAATTGCTCCACAATTGTCACACGCTGTTGATTGGTTTTTGCTTCGGCCAACCGTTCTTCCACTTCACTTACAATCTGACGAGGCATCAGCTCATCCAGCGTAGCACTCGTGCCAAACAATTCATGAAGCGGCTCCTTAAACAAAGCCGACGCGCCACCTTCGTTAAAAATGACTAACAACGTAGCCGTTTCCCGCGTATAATCGACCACACGCATTGTGTTTCGCAGGCCAGTTATTACCGCTGTGGGCATAGGCCCTCCGTTGACGCCCTCCGCATAACGCACGTTTCCTTTATACCGAAACGCCATGACAATAGATGTGCTGGGCAGCAGTTTATTAACCATCCCCTGTTCACTCTCAATGAGCAGGAACGCCTTGATAAATGGCCTTAATCGCTCAATCGGAAGATAGCGTTCTGTTTTCATCGGCGCACCTTAACTGGGTATTTTTCATTCAACTACCGAAACGATAACGTAATTGTCGTTGCGGGTAATTCCGTAAAACACCTGTTTGTTTTTGACGCTTCGATCGATGGCAAACGCCTGCCCTTCGCTAACGGTCGGAATAGTTTTTACGTACTGGAGCGTATGTCCGCGTTCGGGTAGTTTCAGCACATACATCTCAGGTTTATCGTGACCGGTGCAATAAATCAGGCCATCCGGTCCCCAGGTTCCGCCCGACGTGCTGTAGGGAGCAAACGCTTGCAGTACATTCGCGGGAAATGCCCAGGCTTCGAGTTGCTGCCAGTTTTCGTTGAATTTTACCAAGGTTGTCCAGCGGTTGTCACGTCCTTCAGCCATCGACTTATTTGAGTAATTCGCAAAGGCTACCCACCAATAACCATTGTAAAAATCGGCCCAGGTCATGGAACCGGGAAACAACCCAAAGCTATGATTGCCAATGTGTTTCAGCGTGCGCGTATCGAAAATCTCAATCGAACTCGCCATCGGTACGTCAGGGTAATTCGAGTGTGTACAGTAGAGCTTTTGGCCAATGACCACACCGCTATTCATGTGTTTCAACAAACCCGTACTATCGCTCCAGGCCGCCACCTGTTTGCCATCTGACTTGGTATGCTTTGTTAGCGAATGGTTGTTAATGACATAAAAATGGGTCTGATCAACCGCAACACCTTGCTGAACTTCTTTTAGTTGAAACCGATGGATTTCAGTTGCTTTCTGCGCCTGGCTGGTGTTTGTTATGACAAGATATACTAACAGAAAGGGTAGTCTAAGTAAACGCGATCGCATGGCCTTGGTAATTTTTTGACAGGATTAACAGGATTTACAAGATGTAATGCCCTAATTACGGCTAAATAATCCGAAACGTCGACGCGCCTGTAAAATCCTGGAAATCCTGTTAATCCTGTCAAAAAAATTAAGTCATCTTGTCGAATATCCTCTCCATTCTTTACCAGTCGGCCGATTTAGTGGCCATCAATAAACCACACGGCTTGCTGGTTCACCGCTCTCCCATTGCCAGCGACGCCAGCGAATTTGCCGTACAGATTCTTCGGGATCAGTTGGGGCAGCGCGTGTATCCAGTTCACCGGCTCGACCGTAAAACGGGTGGCGTGTTACTCTTCGCCCTAACCGAATCTATGAACTCGCTCATGCAGCAGCAGTTTATGGAAGGCGATGTTGCAAAAACGTATCTGGCCATCGTGCGCGGTTTTACCCCCGACGAGCAGACCATTGATTACGCCTTACGCAACGAAGAAACGGGTGTATTTCAGGACGCAGTAACGCATTTCAAAACCTTACAGCGCACCGAAATTCCCCTGCCGTTTGGCAAACACACCACCTCTCGTTATTCGTTGGTGAAGCTAACCCCCGATACTGGCCGGATGCATCAGTTGCGCAAACACATGGCCCATATCCTCCACCCTATCATCGGCGACCGACCGCACGGCTGTAACAAGCAAAACAAGCTATTTAAAGAACATTTCGAGATGAACACCATGCTTCTGCATGCCCGTCAGCTTGCGTTTACGCATCCCGTTACGGAGGAACGGATTACAATTACAGCTCCTTTTCAGGTGGAGTTTGAGCGGATGTTGGGGGAGTTGTTTAGGGTAGCGAGTTAGAGATTATCCTGTTGCAGTTGGTAGATGCGGACCGATGTATCCAACGTAAATCTTGTGTTCTTGATTATCTGGGTAAAAGTGAAATCTAAAGTTGCCAGTCTTTATGTGCATCGAAAATAGCTCTCGCCTACCATCTGGTAATTTAAAGCGACGCGCGGCACTGTAAAGATTCATAGTTGAAGGGCTTTCTTCTGACGCTCGCAGATTTGTTGTTGCATTCAACTGGTCAATACTAAAGGCTCCTGTTTTCCAGTTAGCAGCAAACGCGTCTAATGTTCTAAGCCTATCTACAATTTGACTTAAAAAACCTGACATTCCCACATTTTTCAACTGTTTTTTTACGTCGCCACACAAAGTCAGATGTGGAAAAAAATCTGTTCGTTTCTCCCAAAGATCAGCACTACGTTGAAGCTGCTCATTCTGCCATTGTTGTATCCAAGGCCTATGCAATTCAACATGTTCAGTTGTCGCAAAGTGTTGTACTGTTATATTCTCTGACCGGTCTTGCCCATCGCCATCTAGGTACCAATGCCACCCACTAATCTGATGAGTATTCCATTGATCGTGGGTTAGCAAACTAATTAATAACCAATTACCGAGATAAGCGGCTCCAAAACCTTTGGCTTCCGGTACACCGGCTGGCTCGGTCAAGCAAAACATAGACCGATCAAAACGTTCCAAAGCTTCCACTTCAGTCGCATCAAGCAGCGGGGGATTAGCCACGATCAGTCGAAAACGATCACGTAGCACACTATCAACTCGTTCATCATTAAGCCAACTACCAACTGTATAATTATCAGTCAAAGGGAGTGCGTACAAATTATGGCCAATTTCTTCAGTTAGTCGTATCCGCGATAAGCCAAATTGCTGAGCAGCTAGAACGCTGCCAACAAACTGATTCATTACGACACAAGCATCCGTTACTGTTTCGACCAGCTGGACTGACAGTTCATTAAAAATGCAGTCCATTTTATTGTAGCAGGCGGTCTAATTGACGAGCATATTCATCGAAGAATCCACGTGGTTGCTGACTGAGTCGCCCGTTGGCATCGATGGTAGGTTGTATAATTTCTGTAGCATGCTCCTCCGCATCTGGATCGCGTTCGAAATAATACACAGATACCTGTTCAGGCTTAATCTGTTTTCCTTTAACCGCCACCCGAACTCCATTTAGTAGATGATCGCTATGCGTTTCGACTATAATCTGAACACCGTCTGCAGCCGCACAGGCCAATAATGAACCTAATTGTGCTTGCCCCTGCGGGTGCAAATGCGATTCAGGATTTTCAATTAATAATAAATCACCTGGACGGGCAGCTAGTACAGCCACGATGATAGGTAGAACATACGTAAAGCCAAATCCAACGTTAACTGGTGTAAAATCGGGCGTTACATTTTCTCCGGCTTCAAAACGGTAAGTCAGCGTTGCTACGTTCAGGTCAGAACGATATGTAGTCGTTAACCGTGTTCCTGCCGAAATTCGCTGAAACCAGGCATCAACTTGATCAAGTAACGTATTTGATGTGGCAATTTGAACTGATGGTAATACTACTGGTTCGCGCTGATAATGGGCCAGAAAATGAACTGTATATTCGCCATTTTTGCCTAGAGATCGAAGTTGCTGAACTTGATAGTTTGATGCGGGGAAAATCACACTAGGTGATTTTCGCTCCGCATTGAGATATTGAAAGCAATTTTCTGAATACAAAGCAAAGTAAAACTCCTTGGATTGTGTTCCAAAATAAGATGTTTTTAGAAAATCAGAGTCGGCAAGTGCCGGATATCTATAGAGAAGAACAATTTCTTTGGATTCAATCGTAAATCTAATCTCATCACTTTCTGCCTGTGCGTTTAGTGCATCACGACCCAAGCCAATATCAACAAGCTGCCCTTTAAGCGATAGCCCATCAGTACCATGTGATTGCCGAAGCAACAACAACGTTTGCAATACGCTTGACTTACCAACACCATTAACCCCTGTCAATAAGTTTAATTCTGTTAAGTTCAGCTCAGCATATTTAAATGCCTTAAAGTTCTCGATAGTTAGGCGTGTAATCATTGGATATACTGGTTAATCAGTTTCCGAATAGCCTCAAAGCGGATAATTACAGAACGGTAATCGGTAGTTGCTCTTGTGATTGAATATGTAAAGTCATAATCTGCAAGAATTTCCTTGTATCTATCTTTTAGCAATGGTAGTTGTTCTTTTAAGCGTAACAGTTTCTCTTCGTCAAGAATAGAAATTTGTGAAGTCCAGACTTCAAATAAAGCACCATTCAAAAGGATACGGCTTTTATCATCACCGAAAGAACGGCTAAACTGATGTTTCCCAAACCATTCTTTTGTGATAAATAGAGACTTGTAAAAACTAGTTTTTAACTCATTACGATCTTTTTCCGGCAATTGCCCCAAACGTTCCATTGCTTTATCTAAAAAAGAAGTAAGAGGCTTCTCATAGTCTTTGTAAGGGGAAAGTCTGAAAGCTATGTAACGTAGTATTAACTCTCTGTCAGCCATACGCCGGTCCGAAACCTTAACATATTGTTTAAATATATCGCTTTCCGAAACCTCTTTTAAAAATTCAGCAGCAGGACCTTGATTTAGAGCATGTCGTATTTCCATTGAGTTAAGCATAAGCCCACCCGTATTGATACGACGGAACACATTATACTTGACAGGACGAGGTGTTCCAGGCTTAATAATATAAGCCGTTACTTGAGTTTCCATAATCCTTCGTTGCATAGGTCTGGGCAACTCATCAAACGTCATACCATCGTATTGTTTAAGAATTTCCAGCCCACGTAATCGTAGCTGTTTCTCAGTTTTATCTACAACAAAATTTTTGAGAGTCCAAAGCCTTTGGAGACCATCAACTACTAACCAGTTTTCCTCACTCTCAGCATCAAAGTAAAATGCAGGGAGTGGAAACCTCAACATAAGTGACTCTATTAACCTACTTTGTACATCAGGTCCCCAAAGATTACCTTTTCGCTGAAAGTCAGGATCAAGGTCAATCTCGTTATGCTTCAACCGTTGTACGAGGTTATCCATCGTTTTCGGTTCAACAGTTATATTAATATCCTTAGGGTCGAACGGTTCTTTTATATCCGACTCAACACCCGACTCATCGGTTGGCTCAATATCAGGAATAGGTACGTCGGCCTCAATCAGTTCATTTGTCATAGCATTAGCTTACCCGTTTATTATCGGTAAGTTCCGCAAAATATTTTGAATCATCTCGTCGTAATTAACCGCAAAGAACGAATTAAGTATATCATTTTCTAGGCTAGGCAAAATGAAAACGTAAAGAAATGATTTCTGCCATAGCTGTTTTAATCAAGCAGCTTCCTCAATGATTCAGCATCAGGCAATACATTGCGTAAGTGTTCAGGCAAGTCTGAGCTGAGTTGATAGGTTGCCACACCCATCGGATTCTGAACGGCCTGAAAAGCATAGTCAACAGTTTTGTCGTTCTTCTCTTTACACAGCACAATACCTACCGCGGGATTCTCGTCGGGCATTCTCTCCTGATCGTTCAATACATTCAAATAAAAATTTAGCTGGCCAACGTAGGCAGGCTTAAATTTCCCTTTCTTCAGTTCAACAGCAACCAGGCATTTCAACTGGCGATTATAGAAAAGCAGATCGACAAAGAACTCCTCGTCATCGACCAGTAACCGGTGCTGATTACCAATAAAAGCAAATCCTTTCCCTGCCTTAAGAATAAAGTCTTTGACATTCTGCACAATCCCTTTCTCCACGACTCGCTCATCGTCCGCTTCTACATTGATAAAGTCGAGCAAATACTCATCCTTGAAGGCTTGCAGAGCTGTATCACGAATTGTTTCAGGAAGTGTATTGGCGAAATTATTAGCTAAAGTCTGGTCGCGCTTCTGGTAGACTTTCGCCTTGATTTGCCAGTCGAGCATTTCTACCGTCCACTGCCTTTCCATAGCTTCTGCATATAAAACCAGCGCTCATCCCAGTCATTACAACGATTTAACAATAATATGTGGTGAGTGAAACTGACACTTAAAAACACATCAAAAATACCTTCTTCTAATTGGCCAGTTGACAACTGGCCAATTATATAATCCTGACTATTACCACCTTCCATTTGAACCGTTAAGAACGGCCCAAATGGAAAAGCAGAGTACACATCAGCAAACTGGCGCATATTTTTCAGATTCGTAGCAGAAAATCCCCTCAACCCCGGCAAGTGCTTTTGTAGATCGGCCGATAGTTGCTCTACTACTTTAGCGCCCCATTTTTCAGCAGCAATCTTCTCGGACAATCGCTTGCCAACTGCGTAATAAAGCAACAATAACTCACGGTTGACGAGTCGGGCTGCCCGGTAGCGACTTTGCAGAATATGGTCTTTAAGCTCTTGTAAAAAAGTAATGTAGTTTGATTCCATAATTGAGATTGTAGTCAGGGACAAAATCAAGCAAAAGTAACCAATTAATCATATTTAAATTACAAAAAAAATAGAAAAGCTAATTTCCAGATTAGAAGCTCAATTACGAGCCATTCATTTTTATATTTTGCGTGACAGCGGATTTATGTCGCATCTTCTTATCCCCCTAACCTCATGAATAGTAGGTCAATCAAATTTTTCGCTTTTCAATCGTAAAAAATCAGACGTGAACACGAAACGTAGAACTTTTCTGCAAACAGTCGCCGGATTAGTCAGCCTGAGTGCCTTACCGGGTCTGGCCACGGCAAAAGCCCCCAAGAAGCCACTGGTGGTGTTCGTTACCGGCGATCATGAGTACAGTGGCGAACTAACCTTACCACTCATTGCTGCCGAACTGGAGAAGAACTACGGCATGCGGACCAAAGTCCTGAAGGCTTACCCCGACTATAATGGCGAAAAAGATATTCCCGGCCTTGAAGCCCTGAAAGAGGCCGATCTGGCCGTTTTCTATCTTCGCTGGCGACAACTCCCTCAGGAACAGCTGAATTATATTGACGACTATCTGAAATCAGGGAAACCGGTGATGGGCTTCCGCACGACAACCCACGCCTTTAATTTCCCCGAAGGTGACCCGCGCATCCGGTGGAATTCGTTTGGCGAGTTTGCCTTTGGAGCACCTCCGGGCTGGGGTGGCAAAGCGCAGCACACGCACTACGGGCATAAAAGTACAACCGACGTAACTATCATTCCCGAAGCCGCCAAGAACCCAATCCTGACTGGCGTTGAACCGAGTTTCCATGCATCATCCTGGCTCTATCGCGTTCAGCCCGATTACCCGGCCAAAGGATCAACCTGGCTGTTGATGGGTAAATCCGTAAACCCTGATAAACCAGCCATCGAAAATCCCGTTGCCTGGACCTGGAAAAACGAATGGGGCGGCAAAGCCTTCCTGACCACGCTAGGGCACCCCGAAGATTTTCAGGTCGAATCGTTTCAGCGGTTAGTTATCAACGCGATTCACTGGGAGTTAGGGTTGCCTATACCCAAAAAATGGAAAGGAAAAATTGACATCAATGTGCCCTATGGTCACCCAAAAAAATCCTGATTTATGAAATCGTTTGTTTCTCGTAGGACTAACCTCTATAGCGTACTCCTGGCCGTCGTTGCTGTACTCATTGGGTTTAGTGCTTTTCAATCAGGCCAACTATCCAGTTCAGGCAATGCCTTTCAGCCGATTACGCTGAAAAAAGGCACACATATTAGTCTGATTGGCAACAACCTGGGATCTCGAATGATGAACTTCGATCATTTTGAGACCGAAATGCAGGTTCGCTATCCCGACGATCAGCTTTATATCCGTAACATGTGCGATCCGGGCGATACGCCTGGTTTCAGACCTCGTTCGAGCCGATTTTCGCCCTGGGCTTTTCCGGGTGCCGAGCGCTTTCAAACTGAATATGCGAATCCGTCGGATAGTCAGGGCCAGTTTGAATCGCCCGATGAGTGGCTTACCCGACTCAAGACCGATGTAATCATCGCCTTTTTTGGCTACAACGAATCGTTTCAGGGGAAAGCTGGGCTGGCCAATTACAAAGCTGAGCTGGATGCTTTTATTAAACATACCCTGAGTCAGAAATACAACGGCACCACAGCACCTCAACTGGCCATTGTATCGCCTATTGCGTTCGAAAATTTATCTGACAAATACGATCTGCCCAACGGCAAAGTTGAGAATGAGAACATTTCGCTCTATGCGAACGCCATGAAGGAAGTGGCCGAGAAAAACCATGTTCTCTTTGTAGATGTCTACGGCCCTTCGCAACAATGGTATACGACCACGGCCGAACCACTAACAATTGATGGTTCTCAACTAACCGATGAAGGTTATAAAAAGCTAGGCCCGCTACTTGTCGATCAGATTTTCGGCAAATCCTCGCCCAAAGCCGAAGCCCGACGAAAGCTCATTTATGACGCCGTTATAGAGAAGGACTGGATGTTTCATAATGACTATAAAATTCCGAATGGCGTTCACGTCTATGGTCGTCGGTACAACCCATTCGGCCCCGACAACTACCCTGCTGAAATCGAGAAAATCCGGCAGATGACGGCTATTCGGGACACGGCGGTGTGGCTTGCAGCATCGAAAGGCGAGAAAATGGACGTTGCCGCTGCCGATGAACGCACGAGAAAACTGCCCGAAGTAAAAACTAATTTTAACCCGGAGAAAAACGGGAGTCTGACCTACCTCTACGGACAGGACGCGCTGAGCAAACTCAAAGTAGCACCCGGCTATAAAATCGAGCTGTTTGCCTCTGAGCAGGAGTTTCCCGACCTGGCGAAACCGATGCAAATGTCGTTCGATAACAAGGGACGCCTTTGGGTTGCAGCCATGCCCAGCTATCCGCATTATAAACCCGGCGATCCAAAACCCAATGATAAAATCCTGATTCTGGAAGACACCAACGGCGATGGCAAGGCGGACAAGCAAACGGTTTTTGCCGATCATCTGCACCTTCCGCTTGGTTTCGAAATCGCGAAAGAAGGCGTCTACGTGTCGCAGGGGCCGAATTTGAAGCTTTTCACAGATACAAACGGTGACGATAAAGCTGACAAAAGTGTGATTCTGATGAGTGGCTACGATGATCATGACACCCACCACAATAGCCACGCTTTTACCGTCGATCCATCTGGGGCCATTTATTCGGGAGAAGGGGTCTTTTTGCACACCAACGTCGAAACGTCCTACGGCCCAGTTCGGGCGACGAATGGCGGCTTTTACCGCTACGCACCGCAACTGCACAAACTGGAACGCACGGCGCAGCTTTCCATCCCGAACCCCTGGGGTATTGCTTTTGATGATTGGGGACAACCGTTCTTCGCCGAAACCTCCAGCCCCGATGTTCGCTGGATGATGCCTGGTTCGGTACTGCCTCGTTACGGCGAATACACCCACAAATCGGTGCAGTTGGTCGAAGAAGCACACCGGGTTCGGCCCACATCGGGTCTGGAGTTCGTATCCAGCCGCCACTTTCCCGATGATATTCAGGGTGATTTTCTGATTAACAACACCATCGGATTTCTGGGCATGAAAGAACATACGCTTGTCGACGATGGGACCGGTTATAAAAGCAAGCATCGCGCTGATTTAGTAGTGAGTGAAGATCGCAACTTCCGGCCCGTTGATATGGAGTTTGCGCCCGATGGTTCGCTCTATCTGATTGACTGGCACAACATTCTGATCGGTCACATGCAGCACAACGCCCGTGATCCTCTGCGTGACCATTCGCACGGTCGGGTGTACCGCATAACGTATCCATCGCGCCCGCTGGTGACACCGGCTAAAATTGATGGAGCCAGCATTGAGCAACTCCTGGACAATCTCAAGCTTCCCGAATATCGTACCCGTTACCGTACCCGCCGTGAACTCAGAGGCCGGGATGCGTCGGAGGTATTAGCTAGACTGAAAACCTGGGTGGCTGGGCTGGACAAAAAAGACCCACGCTACGAACATCATCTGCTGGAAGGTTTATGGGTCAGTTGGGGCATGGACAAAGTTGATCAAACCCTACTCCGGCAAGTTCTGAAAGCTAAAGATTACCACGCCCGAGCCGCTGCGGTTCAGGTCGTTCGGTATACAGGGCATCAGGTAAAAGATCAGGCCGATCTGTTGATGCAGGCCGTTAAGGACGAGAACAGTCGGGTTCGTTTGGATGCCATTGTGGCCGCTTCCTGGATCGGAAAGGAAAAAGGATTGCCCATTCTGGCCGAAGCCGCTAAAAAGCCGCTGGACGACTGGATGATTCACGCATATACGACCGCTGTAGCGCACCTCAAGGGAGAAAATGTAAAGAAAGAGAAAGAAGTTGCCGAGAAAACAACGCTGAAAGGGCCGGAACTGGCGCTATTCAATTTAGGTAAACAAATTTATGCCAAAGAAGGCTATTGCACGACTTGCCATCAACCCGATGGTAAGGGCCTTGCGGCTTCAGGCTTCCCCCCGCTTACGGGCACAAACTGGGTATCTGGCAATGAAGATAGATTGATCAAAATCGTTCTGAAAGGTGTCATGGGACCCATTGAAGTCGTGGGCAAAAATTATCCCGGTCAGGTGCCGATGACGCCCTTTGGCGGCTTGTTGAAAGACAATGAAATTGCCGCCGTGTTGACCTATGTCCGAAATTCATTTGGCAACAATGCTTCGTCCATCACCCCCGAAAAGGTGAAGCAGGTCAGAGCAGCCACCGAACGAAAAAAAGACTTCTATTCACCGGATCAGTTACTGAAAGAACATCCGATGGAGAAATGATTTTAAACACAGAGACACGGAGAACACAGAGTTTTATTCCTTCTGTGCTCTCCGTGTCTCTGTGTTAATAAATAAATTCTACTTTACCCTATGCCTACTTCGCAATTTTCGCCGATTGGCTTCAACGTATTAGCCTGGACAGCCGTCATGTCCGAAAAACTTAATCTACTAACGGAGCGCCTTAAAACTATTGGCTATGATGGAATTGAGTGCTTTGTCGATAATACCGATGTTGCCGTTTATCGCCAGTTTGGCGATCATTTGAACCACCTTGGCTTGCAAAGTACCTGCGTCGTGGTGGTTGGCCCCGACTCAAATCCGGCCAGCGAATCGCCAAAAATTCGGGAACAGGCGGTTGATTTTTTGAAAGGTGTCATCGACCGGGCTCATGCTATGAATGCGTCGGTGCTTTGCGGACCTTTTCATTCGGCCTTTGCAACATTCACCCGCCGGGAGCCACAGCCCGACGAATACGCCCACAGTGCTGAAGTGCTGCACATCGTTGGCGATTACGCCAAGCAAGCCAACATTGTCCTGACACCCGAAGCCCTGAATCGCTTTGAGTGTTATCTGTGCAACACGATGGAGCAATTGTCACATCTGGTGCATCTGGCTGATCACTCGAACGTTCGGGCGATGTTCGATACGCACCATGCCAACATGGAAGAAAAGCGATTTTCGAAAGCGATTCAGACCATTGCTCCCGTACTGGCGCATGTCCACATCAGCGAAAATGATCGGGGTACACCCGGCGACGGACACATTCCCTGGGACGATACGTTCCGAACACTGGCCGAAATCGACTACAAAGGCTGGATGACAATCGAAGCGTTTACGCGCAATGACATTGATTTTGCCAACTCGATCAACGTCTGGCGCGAGTACAACGATCCTTGGGACATCGCCGAAAACGGCCTCAAATTCATCAAAGCCATGCAGGCGAAGTACGCGAAGTAAACACGCAGAAAACCGTTTTTTTGTCATTCCGACGAAGGAGGAATCTCAAGCTTGCCTTATGAGCGACTTTAAGATTCCTCCTTCGTCGGAATGACAAAAAAGAAGAGCAAACGGATTCTACTTCAGAAACTTACCCAGGTTTTCTTTCGTCACTAGCTGAAACGGGATGAGCGTTTCTTTATCGTAAGCCTGCCCTTTCGCGGCTTTTACCGCCGTTTCGATCGCTTTCGATCCCTGTTCTTCCGCATTTTGAAAAACGGTAGCATCCAGCGATCCTTTCTTTACCGCTTGTAGGGCATCGGGAATCGCATCAATACTTACGACAATCACTTTGTCTTTCAGACCGGCATCAGTCAGGGCTTTCACAGCGCCCAATCCCATTTCGTCGTTCTGCGCAAATACCGCATTAATCTGGGCTCCATACGACTGAATCCAGTTTTCCATCAGAGACATGGCTTTGGCTCGATCCCATTCCCCTGTTTGATGAGCAAGCAATTTCAGGTTTGGGTATTGCTTTAACACGTCACGAGCGCCCTGCTCCCGTTTGATTTGCGCGGCCTGCCCCATGTAGCCATGCATCATCAGCACATTGCCTTTTCCGCCTAGTTTCTCCGCAATGAATTTCATGGCAATCCGCGCCGACTCTGCGTCATCAGAACCAACGAAAGCCGACGGTTTTGCGCTCGTTTCTGAATTTACGTTGATGATCGGAATGTTAGCGGCCAGCGCTTTCGTCACGGCTGGTGAACTGGCTTCCACTTCGCAGGGATTCATAATAATGGCATCGACTTTCTGGGCAATGAAGCTCTCGATCTGCTCCACCTGTTTCAACGCCGACCGCTCGGCATCGACGGTGATCAACTCAACGCCATCGGCTTCAGCTTTTTTAACCATCGCATCGTGCACATTCACGATGAACTCGTTTTGCATGCTGAGCATCGAGACGCCTACCACGAGCTTTTTACCATCGCCTTCCTGCCCTTTTTCGCTGGATGATGATTGGCTACAGCCTGTGAGTAGAAGTATACTGAAAAGAGAATAGCTAATAAATCGTGTGTAGGTATGCCGCATGTTGATTAAAAATTGTCTGTTATTTTCGTCGTTTCCTTAATCATTCTTGCCATGTTTCAAACTGTCCAGCACTACGGCGCCAATGATGATAGCGCCCATCACGACTTGCTGGTAATAGGATGTCACGTTCATCAAATCAAGACCATTGCTGATGACGCCGATCAGTAGAGCGCCCAACAGGGTTCCGGTCATGGTTCCGGCCCCGCCCGATGTGCTGGTTCCACCAATGATCGCAGCGGCAATGGCGTCTAGTTCGAACCCGGCTCCGGCGTTCGGCTGGCCGGTTGTAATACGGGAAGTCAGCAGAATACCCGCCAGGGCAGCCAGTCCACCGCATAAGGTATACACGATCATTTTTACCGTTCGCAGCTCGATTCCCGACGCTTTGGCCGCCTGTTCGTTTCCGCCCACTGCATACATATAGCGACCGATTACGGTTTTTCTCAGAATAACGGTGCAGATGGCAAAGAATACCACCAGGATGATAATCAGGGTAGGAATGCCGAAGATTTTACCGCCACCAATAAAATTAAATGAATCGGATAGGTTAGAAATCGGGCGTCCTTTGCTCAGAATCAGGGCCAAGCCCCGGCCAATGGTCATGGTCCCCAGCGTAACAATAAAGGGAGGAACTTTGGTACGGGTGACGACAAAGCCGTTGAAGGCCCCAAACAGCAAACCCGCCACTAAGCCGACGCCAATTGGAACAACTACCGGATAGGTGTCGGGATGTGCAAACGAAGCCGCTACAACACCCGTAACGGCAACGATGGACCCAATGGAAAGGTCGATTCCGCCCGTAATAATCACAAACGTAACCCCAAAGGCCAGCAACGCATTGATGGATACCTGCGTGACGATAATCATCAGGTTTTGGACCGTGAAAAAGCGGGGTGTCGTTATCGAAAGAGCAATGCAAATCGCCACCAGGACAATCAGAAGCACATACCGGCCAACGTTTCCGATGCGTATTCGACCGTAATAGTCTCCCTTGTCAAGCGTAATGTCTTTTCCCATGTAAGTACTCCAGTATAAATAGCTTAGGTTGTTTTGAAAAGGCATTTTTGTCATGCTGACGAAGGAAGCATCTTCGGGCGAGGCTATTTATCTAGCTACCGAACCGGCCGCCGGAGCGGATGCTTCCTTCGTCAGCATGACAAAAAATAATCTAATGTATTTTAGGCGACCTACTTATTGTAAATAACTTGATCATATCATTCGTTGCCAAGTATGACCCCGATGGGGTCAGATGTTTATAGAGAATAGATCCTTACTATAAACATTTGACCCCATCGGGGTCATACAAAAAGTCAACTTCTAGTCAATTGTTAAACGACATACTACCCTCGCTAGAATCCAAAAATCAACCCCTTACGACTCCATTGCATAGTGCATGATTGTTTCCTGCGTAGCTTCTTTTGCCGAAAACAATGCGCTTTGCTTTCCCTGCGATAAAACAAGTATTCGATCACTCATGCCAAGTAGTTCGGGGAGTTCGGATGAGATCAGGATGATTCCGGTGCCAGATTCTTTCAATTGGTTGATGAGTTTATAAATTTCAGCTTTCGCGCCAATGTCGATTCCGCGTGTTGGTTCGTCGAGGATGATGAGCGATGGTGAAGAAAGCAGAATTTTACCGATGACTACCTTCTGCTGATTGCCACCGCTAAGCTGTACAACCGGTTGATCCAGACTAGACGCTTTGATTCGCAGATTCGTCATCATGGCACCGGCAACGTCCGATTCACTTTTTGACTGAACCAACAAGCCTTTTGCATACTTGGGCAAGGTAGTCAAGGTAATATTCTCCCGAACCGACAGGCGAGGAATGAAACCAAACTGTTTCCGGTCCTCACTCACGTAGCCGATGCCGTGCCGGATGCCATCCTGTGGTGTCTTTATCGTGACCTTATCTCCCTTTATGTACACCTCACCGCTGTCGGCCGGATCAAGCCCATAAATAGCACTGGCTACTTCAGTTCGGCCCGCTCCCATCAGACCAGCAATGCCCAGTACTTCGCCTTCATGAACCGCAAAACTGATGTCGGAAAATTTACCCTTGCGGCTCAAGTGCTTTACAGACAAGACTTCTTTGCCCGATTGAGTCGTGGAGTTCGGGAATAGCGTGTCGATCTCGCGACCCACCATCATCGTAATCAGGGTATGTATATCGAAGTCGGCAACAGGTTTGGTGGCCACGTATTTTCCATCCCGAAGCACCGTAATGGTATCGGCAATGGTGAAAATCTCCTCCATTTTGTGGGAGATGTAAATAATGGCCACCCCCTTCTTCTTCAGATCGCTGATGATACCGAACAGGGTCGCCACTTCTTTATCCGACAAAGCCGATGTTGGTTCGTCCATGATAATTACCCTGGCGTTGTTCGAGATGGCTTTGGCAATTTCAACCATCTGCATCTGCGCCACACTGAGGTGTTTCATCTGGGTATCTGGACGTATATCTACGCCTAGTTGCCGAAGGAGTTGGCCTGCCTGCTCGGTTATAGTCCGGTCGTTTAGCCAGCTAAACAGCTTCCCTTTCGTTTCTCGACCCAGGAAGATATTTTGGGCAACGGTCAACTCGGGAACGACCAGCATCTCCTGATGAATCATGGAAATGCCCTGCCTGATCACCTCTCTGACATGACTCGTGGTTAAGTCATTGCCATCAAAAATAATCTCACCGGCATCAGGTTTCAGAAGTCCAATCAGGAGTTTCATCAAGGTAGACTTCCCGGCTCCATTTTCGCCCATCAAGGCGTGAATTTCTCCCCTACGTATATTCAGTTGAACGTCGTCCAGAGCCACCACACCCGCGAAGATTTTCGTCAGTCCACGTACCTGAAGGATGTAGTCTTGGGGAGAAACCATAGTTGGTATCAACGAGGATGAATCTAATCAAAAGGACCGTAGGTCCGACCTGTTAATAGAAATAGTACGGTTCCCTATTATTTATAGCGCCGTAGGTGCGGCCTAATTGTTAATTAAATTAGGCCGCACCTACGGCGCTATGTATTAGAAAAAATCTCTCTACTATTGACAGGCCATCCCTACGGGATTAAAAGGCTTTTTACTGCGTGAACTCCTCCACACCCGTGTCTTTCCAACTTCTGGAAGCGGCCGATTCCAGCACGGCTTCGCAGACTTTCTGGGTTTCGAGCGAATCCTGGAAGTTTGGCGAGCAAGGAGCGCCCGTTTCGAGGCTTTTCAGGAAATCGGCTACCTGATGAATGAAACTGTGCTCATAGCCAATGCCTAAACCGGGCACCCACCACTTATCCATGTAGGGTTGATCGCCGTCGGTTACGTGGATAGAACGCCATCCGCGAACGATACCTTCATCGCTATGATCGAAGTACTCCAGCCGGTTCAGGTCATGCAAATCCCAGCGGATCGAGGCATTTTCGCCATTGATTTCGAGCGTGTACAACGCTTTGTGACCACGGGCATAACGCGTCGATTCGAACAGCCCTAACGAGCCATTCTCGAAATGGCAGTGGAAGATACAGGCATCGTCGATACCAACGGGTTCTACTTTGCCGGTTCCCTGGTGAAACCGCTCTTTCACGAAGGTTTCGGTCACCGCCGATACGTCTTTGATGGTGCCGTTTAGCCACATAGCCGTGTCGATGCAGTGCGCCAATAGGTCGCCCGTTACACCAGAGCCAGCGGCTTCAACGTCCATACGCCAGGTACCCGCACCACCTTGTGGAACTTCGGCACTGATTGTCCAGTCCTGCAGGAAGTTGGCTCGGTAATGGAAAATCTTGCCTAGCTTACCCGAATCGATGATTTGTTTGGCCAACGAAACGGCTGGAATGCGTCGGTAGTTGTACCAAACCGTATTGGCAACCCCAGCCTCCTTAACCGCATCGACCATCAATTGTGCTTCGGCAACGGTTCGGGCCAGTGGCTTTTCGCAGAGAATCATTTTGCCCGCCTTAGCAGCCGCAATAGCGATTTCGGCGTGCGAATCGTTGGGGGTGCAAATGTCGATGGCGTCGATATCGTCGCGCGCCACCAGGGCTTTCCAGTCGGTTTCGATGGATTCATAGCCCCACTGATCCGCAAACGCCTGTACTTTGGCTGCATTACGGGAACAGACGGCTTTCAAAACCGGCGTGTATTCCAGATCGGGGAAGAAATTAGGGACTCGATTATAGCCGTTGGAGTGTGTTCGGCCCATGAATCCGGTACCGACTAAACCAATTCGTAATTCTTTTTTAGTTGACATAATGTTAGGTTTTCAGTATTCGGTATTCGATTTACGGTGGGTTAGTATCAGCATTGTTCGCGTCAGCCCACCGTAAACCAAAAACCGTAAACCATAAATTATTTTTAAGCCTCGTACCAGCCGTGCGCTTTGCGGACCTTGATCATAGTTGCCAGAATATCATTCCAGGTCTGCTGGTTGGTCATCACCGAATTCGGGAACATACAGCCATCCCAGCAAATGTGTCTGAAGGCTTTGGTCAGTACGCCATTTTCATCGCGTAGCCAGTAGCCCGCATCATGAACCACATCGAGTTTGCCGTTAGGGTCCAATGCCTGGCAGTGGCGGCCCGTTTTATCATGCGAACCCGACCCGAAAACCGTTCCATCGTTCTGGGCGACGTGGAAGTCGATTGTCCAGGGGCGTAATGCGTTTGTTAGGGTTTTCAGGGCTTCCTGCAAAGTTGCCCGGTCGCTCCAATCGAAGTCAGGGGGCAAAATACGGTCCTGTTCGCGGTTGTAGCCCATTGTGTACAGCAGCGTATGCGCCATATCGGCCTGGAAACCCATGTTTGGGCGATCCACCAATTCCAGCGTTTCGAGCATGGTTTTCCAGCTGTGCATACCGCCCCAGCAGATTTCCCCTTCGGCAGCTAGTTTTTCGCCGAAATCAGCGGCTACATCGCAGGCTTCGCGGAAGGTTTGGGCAATGAGTTTGGTATTGCCAGTCGGATCAGCATCCCAATCGTGCGGAGAGCTGGCCGAGTCGATACGCACGACACCGCTTGGGCGAATACCGAGTTCGGTGAGTTTCTGGCCGATGTGGCACGATTTACGAACCATCTCGACAAAGTTGGCCCGATCTTCTTTACTGCCCATAGCGGGTCCACCCCAGATGGGTGCCACCAGCGAGCCGATTTTCAGGTTATAACCGCCTACTTTATCGGCCAGCCGTTTGATTTCATCGTCCGATATATTCACGTCGATATGCTCGAAGAGGGCCAGATCGACGCCATCGAATTTCACGCCATCCACTTCAGCACCCGCTGTCAGTTCCAGCATGGTATCGAAGCCAACAACAGGTTCGGAATCGGGGCCTTTGCCAACAACCCCCGGCCACATAGCATTGTGAAGTTTGGGATAATTATTCTCGTTCATGAGAAAGGGTATGGTTTAAGGTTTATAGGTGAATAGCACGCAGATTTTTAAGATCCTCATGATTAAAAATGATCTTAATTAATCATGAGGATCTTAAAAATCTGCGTGCTATAATACTAAATCCGGGTTGCTTGGGCCAAAGTGCTTCAGCATCACAATTGGATCGGTGGTTGAGTGGTTAACGATGACAACGCCTTCCAAAGCCGCTTTTTCGCTCACAAAAAACTCATCGTTCGTCAACTGGCCGTACCGAATCATGGTCGGTGTTTCGATGTCCCAATCGTTTAGTTTGCCGTGGCCCTGCATCATGATCAGGCCATAGGCAGCACTGTCTTTGATGGTTACTGTCTGGCCGGGAAATACCGTTAACTCTTTGGCACTGAAGGCATCTGATTTATAGCAAACCCAGACTTCGCTGTATCCGGCAGCTTTCATTTCGTCCACATCCCGAACCGGTAGTGGTTTCATGAATCGGTTGGCCATCATTTGCGGATCGGTGTTCAGTTCCCAGTCAATGGCTTCCATTAGCTGATCGTAATCGCCGATACGATCTTTTGGTGTACCATTCCACAGTAATTCTTCTGGAATAATGGCCTCGTTCACCAATGACTGGTACATCGCAAATACGTCCGATGCTTTCTGCGGCTCGTAGGTACATAGGCTACCGGGTGCGTGAAGCAATCCCGGTGGCACATCCCAGCCCGTTCCTGGCTCCAGCCGGTAGGCCGACGAGTAGTTGGTGATTTTATTATCGCCTTTGGTGAAATTTTGCAGACACTCTTTGATCTGCTCTTTCGAGGTGCCGGGAGCAATACCGATAAATGTATAGGGGAAATCGCCACCGTGGTTATTGACCTGTGGTGGGAAATAATAGGCTTCAGGTTTACCCAACTGACCAATCAGGGCAGCCTGCTCATCGTTGTGATGCAGGTGGTGCGGCAGCGGGCCCATGTTATCGAAAAACTTGGAATACATGGGCCAGGCACCGTATTCATCCCACAACCGGTCGCCGATCAATTCGCCTTTGAGTTCGCTTACGGCATCTTTCAGCAAAAACTGAACTTCGTTGCCTTCGTCGTTAAAAACCACATGGCTCAAGCCTTCATTTTCGCCCGTTAGCGGACCGTTTTTAGCGGGTGTGGTCGATGAGAACCAACGTTCGTCGATACCGCCCCGCTCACCACCTAATACATAGTAGTCGTCTGGGTGCAGTTTAATCCGACGGCCTGGTACGCAAAACGACCGGGGTACCCAGGTTGGGGTTAGGCGTAAAACTCCTTTTCCTTGTTCTAATGCTTTTTCAATTACACTGAGTGCTGGTGTTGTTTCCATACAGGTTTATTAATAATCAGCTTAAGGATGATAGACCGCAGATTTTTATGATGAATATGATTAGATTATGATTTCACTTTCAACTGGCGGAGAAAAGATGTTATCTAATCTCTTTACCTCTATAGATCAGCAAAAATCTTAACGATCATAAAAATCAGCGTTCCATATATTAGGAGAGAAAGGCAGTTATAGCATCTTTCTCATGTAAAATTTCAATTTCTAAATCATAAGATTTGCGCTCGCCCGGTGCCAGAAACAGCAATTCGTTCTGTTCCCTAGCCTTCGCTTGGCCAATCAAGGGGTTCGTTGCTGGTTCCAGGCCTGTCACATACTCACCTTTTCCCCAGTGTTGCCAATTGATCAGCCAGGGCAACTGCGCTTTTTGAAACCGCAGCGCCACCGCAATACCCAGTTGCGCATTATGCAAACCAGCCGTGCATTGGCCAGCACTATCGGGGGTACAATCAATCGAGGCAACTGCTTCGCCTGTGCCGCTATGTGTATCTAATGGAGCGGGGCATTTCCGGAAGTCGTTGCCCTCTCGGAAGATGTCGGCATTGATGCCCCCTTCGCGCGCTTGCCAGTCTCCCTTCCAGATGATGTCGGTCCCTTCATCGACCAGTGGCCAACCGAAATTGAAATGGTAGAGCAGCATGTGTGGAACGGATGTATTGCCCCGATTGATCACCTCGTCGTGAATCCGAAGAAAAGGCTGCCCCAGTGTACCGGAGATTGTCCGGCGTAGTTCCAGACTAGGGCCGAAAATCTTCGTTTCCTTGATCCGCCCGGTAATGCTCATCTCTAACCTGCCCAGCAGAGGGTCGGGCTGGATAATGGATTCGATTTCGGCAGGGCAGTTGCTTATTTGTCCGTGCAATCCGCGTTCGCCATAAGCATCCTGTTCGGGACCGCCTACGTGCGAGAGGCCGCAGGTAGTGAGTAAGCCACCACCAAATGTCCGCAACCAGTCGATCCCCTTATCCGAAAACGGTTGGGGTGGCGTTACGCCTGTGTGACTTAGCCAGGCCAGGCTATGTTGGTTATAAAATGCGTCGGCAATGTCCATGGCCCGGTCGATGAGCACTTTGTAACGCAGGCCCGTTCCGGTGTTGATCCACGCAATTCGGGTACCTCGACCCGATCCGTTATCCAGTATCGACGTTTCGATACCGCCGATCTGGGCCGGATTGGAGACTTTATCTGTCCAGGATTTTTGTGTCAAAATGAATTTATAGGTTTATGGTTCACGGTTTATAGTTTCCGGTTAGCTGACGCAAGTGTTTTACTTACGCGTCAGCTAACCGGAAACCTAAAACCGCGAACCGAAACTACAACTGCTTCAGCATCAGGTTGCGGTATTGCACTTTCATGGGTGGCCCCACGTGTACCTGTACGCCCAGAAGACCTTTGGATTTACCGTTTACGGTATCTTCATCGGTCACTTCGCTCATCAGTACATCGTTGATGTAGTGTTGTAACTTATTGCCTTTGATGACCAACCGGAAGGTGTTCCAGTCTTCACTCTTGATCAGCGTCTTTAATGAATCAGAACTGCCTAACGAACCCGTGACGGTCAATCCGCTCCAGGCATTGTTTTTCACGTTAGCGCGGACGCCTTCGGGCGTTGCTGGTCCGGTATAAGGTGGTATAGTCGTTCTCTGGCCCCGATACGCTAATGTTGTCCGTTTCCGTTCTTCGTAGTTCTGACCGGTGTAGCGAATTTTCCCGTCGATGTCGGCCTGGTAACCCCGTAGAGCGAACGGCACGTCGGTTAATTGATCGCTGCGGTAGTTGATGCCCGAGTTGCCATCCTGCGTGATGTTGAACTCGCCTTTAAACTCAAAATCAGCGGGTTCTCCCCCTTTCCAGATGATAAAGGAGTTGGTTTTCAGCAAGGTAGACGGCGTTATTTCGCCAACCAGACTGCCATTTTCAACCCGCCAGTACGTTGGATCGCCATCCCAGCCCTTGAGAGTTTTTCCATCAAAAATCTGAACAAACCCGTCTTTCTTTTTTTGCGCTACGCAGGATATATTGATACCGGCGGTTGTCATGACCGCCAGTACTAATCCTAGCTGGATAAAGTTGAGATTTCTTCTTTTTAGCATGTCAATTTTAGTTTTTGTAGCGCGGACATCTTGTCCGCATAGCTGTAAGCCAAGTTGTAGCTGTTTTTAGCTTATGGCTATGCGGACAAGATGTCCGCGCTACTTATCATTTACCTTTCAGGCCTGCTTTGTACACGTCATTATTCTGATTGCCGCCTGATTTCAGATAGGCCACCAAATCCTTCAACTCATCACCGTTCAGGCTGTTGATCAAGCCGGGGAGCATAATCGAAACGGTCGAGTTTTTCTTCGACACGACGCTGCTTTTCGCAATCTTCCGCGTTTGATCAGGCGCAAATGGGTTCTGAGAAATGGTATAGCTAGTCTTGTCTTCACTAAGCTGACGCCCTAAGACAGATTCACCGTTTTTCAGCGTGAAAATGGTCGATACGTACTGATCAGAAATGGCCTTATCAGGGTTAATGATAGCCTCCAATATATCTTTATTAGAGAAACGTGTACCGAGTTGTGTCAGGTCGGGGCCAATATCCCCACCGACTCCACCCATCGAATGGCAGCGGCTGCACAAAACGGCCGAATAGATTTTTTGACCAGTAGCAAAATCACGGATTCCGGTTCCGCTATCGACAACTGCCACTGCCTTATCCAATTTCCACTGACGACCAGGACCTTTAGGTGAATAATCGCTTACAAAATCGTTTCCAGATTTAGCCAATAGTTCAGCGCCGGATAGTTTATCGTAGCGGTCAAACTGGTCTTTAGGTACGTGCGCTAATGCTAGTTTACGAGCCCGATCAATAAAGCCAACGTAACTACGACCGCCCTGAAATTTGAACGCATTGGCAAACCAGCTAAAGTATTTGTTCCGAAGTTCTGGTGTCCAGCCAGCATCCTCGCGGCTAAGCATAACCGCATAGAATGTCTGTTGCAGAGGTGGCACTTTGGCTAGCATACTGGCAATATCCAGTCCATACTGGGGGTTACGCAAAATCAGGTCAGATGATGCCGTTGAGGTTTCGAGACCGAGATCATGGCTACCGGGCTCATCTTTTATATCCATCAAGGCCAGGGTTTTGTTAACCACACCCGGCGCTTCCAATGAAATTAGCACTCGGCTCAGTCCACGGTTCATCAGGGCAGTTTTAGCCGGATAGCGAGGATTCAAATAAGCAATTACTTTATCCCGGTCGGCTCCTTCGGGCATGCCCATCCGTAGGAACGTTAGTTCAAACGCTCGACACAGATCAAATTGTTGCGATTCGGGTAATTGGGCAAAGTTTATTTTCAACAACGAATTGATCAATTTGCTTTTCTGGGTAGCATCGCCTTGACGAGCCAGCGCAACACTCGATTGAATGATGCGTTGTGGATCAGTTTCGGTAAATACCTTATCCTGCCATTGAGCAACAGGCTGATGTTCGACCGCAATCCGGGCGGCATAACGTACAAAGCGGTCGGGGTGGCTCAGGTTTGGCCAGGCAACTGCAATAGCAGCGGGATTAGGCCCTTTATGATACTCTTCCAGTTGCGTTCTGAGCTGGTGTTCTTTGGTAATCACGGGTGCTTTGGCAACTGGTGTTACCGATTCGGTGCCAGTATAGGTAATCCGATATAAATCAGACTCCAACCGACGGCCACCCGTCAGAAAATAAAGCGCGCCATCGGGGCCAAAAGTACCATCGGTCAATGGAAGTGGAGATCCTGAAATAAACTCTTCCCGTTCAGCTTCATAAGTAGCTCCTTTGGGTTTCAGGTAAATCGAGTAGATAATCCCAAAGCTCCAGTCGAAGGCATACAACGACTGACGATAGCGCTCGGGGAAACGGGCAGTACTTCCATAAACCAGGTTTGTTGGTGATCCCTGACCAATATTCAGCACAGGGGGCAAATTGTCGGGATTAGCGGGTAGCCATTTGCCATTACCCGTACGCCAGCCAAACTCAGCGCCACTCGGTACATGACAAATACGGGTTGGGCGATACCAGGGCAAACCAAAATCCCACTCCATATCCGAATCATAGGCAAACATATCGCCTGCTTCGTTGAACGCAATGTCAAAGGCGTTCCGGAAACCAGCGCCCATCAGCTCCCACCGCTTTCCATCAGGAGATACATTGGCAATCCAGCCACCAGGAGCCATTCGGTCATTGGCATGGCCACGTGGGTCTTTTATTTGTGGAAATAGGTTATCTTCCTTCCAGTTCGATGGTAACCGATAAGCATCCATCTCAGGCACATCGGTATGGTTACCGGCGATAACATATAACGACTGACCATCTGGCGAGAGTTTTATGCTGTGAGGACCGTGTTCACCCTCCCCTTTCAGGGCTTTTAAAAGTGTTACGGTTTCATATTGATCATCGCCGTCTTTATCCTGCAACCGATACAAGCCACTTCCTTTTCCAAAGTTTTTATTCTCCCGGTTGTTCACCATTACATAGAGGCTGTTGAAAGCATACAACAAACCCTGTGCATAACCCATACCTACGGTGGTATCGCCAGGCTGAACAATTCCGACCTTTAGTTTTTCAATTTTAGGTTGTTGTGCCCCTGAACCAACAGGTGGAATCTCCAGTCGATACAAAAAACCGTACTGATCGGAGGTAATCATTCGGCCTTTGTTATCAAAGGCCATAGCCACCCAGGACCCTTGCTTATTGTCGGAGGGGCTATAGAGGTGTTCCGCTTTGAAACCGGGCAACAGTTTCAGTTTGTCGAGCTTGGGGTTGTCGGCCTGGGGTGCACTGGATGTCACTCCACTCATGTTAACCCAGGAGGCTCCAACGAGAACGATGGCCGAAACGGCAAGCATCAACTTGGCTGGTCTATAGGTAAAAAACATAATCGTATTGAGTAAGTAAGTTAATATCGTGCCGGGTTGGCGGTTAGTCGGATGGTAAAGCAGATCATGTACGTATAAAGCTCCTTTAGGGGGCAATATACCGGCTTAATTGAGGCTGGTAGAGGAAAGAAAAGAAGCAGAGCCGAAACGATTCTGCTTCTATTGATTTAGTCTTACCAACCTATGTTTAACTAAATAACTGTTTTTGTATATATACCTCTGGTAAAGATAAAATGGCTATCGGAGGTATACATAAATTTCAAACGAATATGGCACTAAGCATGTGTGAAGAGGGTCTGACCCCGTCGGGGTCAGATGTTTATAGAAACCCAATTGGGCTATAAATATTTGACCCCGTCGGGGTCACACCCTCTTGACCGTTACTAAATGCAAAAATTAAAAATTGGGCGTTAGAGCAGCTTCAACTGCTGGCAGTCCGTAATAATCATCCAGAACCGTGAATGCGTTTGGTGGTGGAACTGCCCCCGCTGGGAAATAATAGGCGGCCGGGTTAGCTTTTACTTTAGCCCCATAGGCACCAATGATTTCCTTCACGCGGCCTGTCCGGGTCAAATCGAACCAGCGTTTGTTCTCGAAGGCCAACTCAACACGTCTTTCTTTGAAAATAGCCTCCCGCATATCGGCCTGAGACGATGCCGTTGTTGCAGCCAAACCCGCACGAGCCCGTACCTGATTGATATAGGTAGCCGCTTCACCCGTTTTTCCTTGCTCGTTTAACGACTCTGCCAGGAACAACAGCACCTCAGCGTAGCGATAAACGGGCCAGTTCTGACCGGTATTCTGGTTCAGCGAGTGTACCCGAGCATATTTTTTGATATACGGATAGGTTTTATTGTCTCGCAGACTTCCGCTTAACGTTACGTAACCGATGGAAATATCTTTCCGTTTATCACCGGTTTCGTAGGCGGCAATCAGATCTGGCGTCGGAATGTTATTACTCTCCTGCGATGTGGGTTGTGGGTTCGATGTACCCGTAATTGGCGCTATTTCCGCAGCAGAGATCGGAGAAGGCAGGAACCGATATATCTGGTTGCCGTTATAACCAGCCGAACCTTCCATGTACTGAACCTCAAATACAGACTCCGAATTATTCTTATTGGTGCTGGTAAACGAAAAGGCGTTGTTATAGTCGGCCTGTAGCGTATACCCATCAATCGTTTTCAAGACTGCTTCAGCCTGTGCCCATTTTTTCTGCGTGATATACAGGTTGGCCAACAGGGTTTTAGCCGCTCCCGATGTAGCCCGACCCAGATCCGTTGCTGCTTGTGCAGCTTTGCTTTGTAGGCCTGTGCTGGCAGCAAGCGCATCTTTTTCAATCTGAGCATAAATCGCGTCTGTTGTAGCCAGAGGCAATGCCGCATCTTCTCGACCCGTAGTAGGCACTAAATGAAGGGGTACTTTGCCAAACAGCCGAACCAGATCGAAGTAGGCAAAAGCCCGTAGAAACTGCGCCTGACCTTTCAGATTGTTTTTTGAAGCATCCGAAGAAAATGTTATCCCAGCGCCATCAATAAGCGATAGAATCTGATTGGCACGAGAAATAATTACATAATTCAATCGATACTGAACCAGTACGTTATCATTGGCCGTAACCCCATTGGCCGTTGGAACGGCAAAATCCGCAACGTTCTCCGTGGCGTCAACAGCGCCATACAACGTGTTACGGGCATAATACGTATTGTCGGAGTGCATTTCCTCCAAAACCCAGGCACGCTCGTTGAACATCTGCCGAAGCGGTACGTAAGCCCCATTAACAGCCTGCTGAAAGTCGGATTCCGTCTTAAAAAACGTAGCTGAGCTCAGCGCCGTTTCGGGAACAACAGTCAGGAAATCTTTGCTGCAACTGGTTAAGGCAAGTGCCAAGAGCCCAGTTACTATATAGTTATGTTTCATATAGTCAGAAATGATTTATAGGTTGTTTGATGATCGTTGAGCTGTTATTCGAGAATCATTATCAAGAATGACAACTCGACGATCATCAAATGACGGTGAATTAAAAGTTCAGATTAACGCCGAGTGTGTAGGTACGTGGAACTGGATAGTTCGAGAAATCAACGCCCTGGCTCAAGTTACCACCATCACCATCGCCAGATCCGTTGCCGCTGGTTTCTGGGTTAGGACCACCCCAGTATTTCGTGAATATGTAGACCTGCTGCACTGAGCCATATACCCGAGCCGACTTGAAGAGTTTGTTAACGGCTCCAATGTTGTAACCCAAGGTTATGTTCTTGATTGTAAAGAAGGAAGCATCGGCCAGGAATTGTGTGCTGTTCCAGTCGCGTTCAATACCCGTATAGTTACCACCGTTGTTTGTTGCTCCGAACATTCCTTTACCTGGAGTGATTACGGTGGTGGCAACCCCAACGCCATTGATCATACTATTCTGGACCCGGAAACGATCTTTTACGCCTTCAACCATGTTGAATACGGCATCCAGATTAGCGGTGCTATATAAGTGGCGAACCCAAAGTTGGTTACCATAAGAGCCAGAACCTGTGATCGAGAAATCGAAATTGCCGTATTTCAAATCGTTGGTAATACCATACGTGAATTTAGGGAATGGGTTACCAATAATAGTCCGGTCATCTGCATCGCCACCGTAAGTAATTACTCCATCGCCATTAACATCTTTCATTTTGATGGTACCTATTGCTGAACGACCCGGAATAATAGGCGAGCTTTTGAGTTCTTCAGCACTGGTATAATATCCTTCCTTAACCAAACCATAGAACTGACCAAAAGGCTTACCCACCTGCGTAATGTGGAACGATCCATACACCCGATCGATACCCGGAGCCAGCGAAACAACCAGATTACGGTTGAACGAGATGTTCGCGTTAGTTGTCCATTTCAGTTTACCCACCGAATTTTTGGTTGTCAGTGAGAACTCATGTCCCCAGAACTTAATCTCACCAATGTTATCAGGGAAGGTAGAAAAACCAGACTCCTGTGGCACTTGTACGTTATAGAGCAGATTGGTTGTCCGTTTCGTATAGAAATCATAGATGAACTGGATACGGTCATTCAATAAGCCCAGATCAAGACCCATGTCGAACTGCTTGGTCGTTTCCCAGCCCAGATTTGGGTTAGCCAGCGATGTGACAACAGCTCCCGTAGCAACCGTGCTACCAAATACGGCATTGGTTGTATTGTTCACCAACGCATACGATGTGTAGTTACCGATGTTATTATTACCGATTACGCCATAACTAGCCCGAACTTTGGCAAACGAAACGGGTAGCACTGATTTCATAAAATCTTCGTCTGATACTACCCAGCCCACCGAAGCTGATGGGAACGTACCAAACTTATTATTGGCGCCAAAACGAGACGAACCATCGCTTCGGATAGCCGCCGTAAACAGGTATTTGCCTTTATAGTTATAGGTAAGGCGAGACAGGTAGGAGGTCAGAGCCCATTGGTTGATGCTATTCGCTGTATTTGAGCCGCTTCTGTCTATGTTAAGCGCGCCCTGAATCGTTGGAAGCCGGTCATCAGCATAGGTATTGGCCTGAATACGAGTGAATTCCTGCCGATAGAACTGGTTGGTAAAACCAGCCAGCAACTCAAAGTTGTGATCGTTAAAGCTACGGGTATAGGTCGCCAGATTTTCGTTCAGCCAGGATGTGTTCTCCAATCCCTGACGAATTGAAACCGCCGTAGTTGGAATGGGTACGTTAATGGCGCTGGTGGCCGTCGATGGGTTAAAGAAGAAGAATTTAGAATTCTGGTATTCGATGTTCATCGTCGACCGGAGCGTTAACCCTGTGATCGGCCGGTAATTGATATAAGCATTCGCCAGCAGGTTCGTATTCTTGGTCTCATTGATCAATTCCTTAGCTGCCCGTACCCAGTTTGGATACTGGAAAATATTACCCGTGCTGGCAGGGAATTGATTGAATTTGGTTAGTTCGCCATTAGCATCGTAAATAGGCATAACTGGCCATGTGTGCAGGGCGTTGAACAAAATCCCGGTTCCACGGTCACCATCGGTTCGGGGTGTATTGTCGTATACATACGACGGAGCGACGTTAAAGCCAACCGTTACCCGATCCGATATATTGTAATTTGAGTTCAGACGTAGCGAGTACCGTTTGTAATTATTGTTCAGCACCACCCCATCCTGATTAAGTACACCAGCAACCAATGACGTGTTAGCTTTGCCCGTATTGTTCGAAACGCTCAGATTATAGCTCTGAATAGGCGCTACCCGCAGCAACGCATCATACCAGTCGTTGTTTTTACCCTCGTACTGAGATGGATTTTGAAATTCGACTGGCACAGGCTGTAACTGATCTTCGTAGTATTCTTTCTTAAACTGAGCGAACTCAACCGCGTTCAGCATTTTCACCCGACCTTTCATCGGGACCTGCTGTACCCCCGCAAATGTGTTAAAGCTGATGTTTGTCTGGCCAGGTTTCCCTTTTTTGGTCGTAATCAGTACTACCCCGTTGGCTGCCCGCGAACCGTACAGCGAGGTCGAAGCGGCATCTTTCAAAATCGAAAGGTCTTCAATTTCGTCGGGGTTAAGCTGGGCAATGTTACCCGTGATGGGGAAACCATCCACTACGTAAAGTGGATCACTACCCGCCGAAACCGACACCTGCCCCCGGATACGGATACTGATACCCTGACCCGGTTTACCCGTTGCCTGGTTGATTTGCACACCTGCCAGACGGCCCTGGAGTTTTTGGCCAATCTGCGATACAGGCAAATCTTTTATTTCTGCCGCGCTTACCGTTTGTACAGCACCCGTAATTTCTTTTTTCAGCTGACTACCGTAACCAACAACAACAACTTCGTTCAAGGTCTGATCATCAGGTGTCAGTGTTACATTTACCGACGTTTGATTACCAATAAGTACTTCTTTACGTGCATATCCAACAAAGCTAAACACCAGCACCGAACTGGTACTAGGCGCTACAACTTTGAAACTCCCGCTTGCATCGGTGTTGGTACCCTGAGTGCTCCCTTTTACAATGACACTTACGCCTGGTAATCCGACTCCCTTTTCATCGACTACTTTACCCGATACAGTAACGTCTGCAGTCGCTTCAGTGTGAGGATTCGTGGTGTTTCTCGCCAGTAAATCGGTGGGACGAGTGTGCTCCGACAGCACGGCTTTGGGCACCTGGGCGAAGCTCGTGAAAGAGCCTGTCAGCAGGCATAGTGCCACCAACTGATAAAGTTTTTTCATAAAAGTATTAGATAGGTAATAAGGTTAGCTCGACCAACTATCCTGAGGAAAAGTCAGTTTCATGGCCAAATATTACCAATCAACTACCATCAACTTTCCCATACCTACCCACACTTCGTACAATTATTTATAAAAATTATCTATTATATATTTATTAATTGGTCTGATGGTTGGTAAACAAGAGATTATCACTGCCTATCGAGCAGGTACATTATAGTATAAACGTTAAAAATGGATAGAGAACGACCCGACTACTTTCAATTGATAAATACCTCATCAACAAGCAGTAAGGCGTTGTTGCCTTTATTCGGGTGCCAGCCTGGGATTTGTTTGACCGGCTTTGCGATGATCTTTAGGAAAGATAGAGTTTGTGGCTTAATCGGGCAGGTTACGGCCTTCAGTACAGGAGGTATTTTTTGGGTAGGTTGCTCAGGTTTAAACGTACCCAGTAACTTCATCTGATCTCGCTTGTCCCCTCCCCAAATCTCAATTACGCTCGGCGGGAAAATACTGGTTTCTTCTTCAACCATGACGCGTAACGCGACGGAATTGACCGTAACAGGTTTTTTAAATTCGCATACCAGCGCCATGTCATTTTTCCGGAAACCTGCCCAGTTGTTTGCCCAGGCTGGGCTATTGGCATTAAAGGTACCCAGCTTACCGTCAAAAAACGTATGAGCACCATCTGCCTGATGTACAGGGTTTAATGGCAGCAACAGATTCACACTATCCGGCTTAAAGCTGCTTTTATAGAAGTCAAACGTGGCCATACTGCTACCAAACCACCCCGCCTTATAGGCCTTCGCTTTTATCTGCGTCGGTTGATTGAGTACCGTCTGCCCATTGAAGATCGGCGAATGAATACTGTCAGGTTCCGAGCCATCGGTCGTAAACCGAATTTCAACGCCTTTGACGGGGTGTTTTAGCTGTAAAACAAGCGATTGCCCGAATATGGTCGAACTATTTTTCACCTGTGGCGGATTCAGTTTGATCGGCTCACTACTGGCCCCATCGAACCCGGCAATGAATTGAATAGTCCGGTTGGCTTTCTGTAACTGTCCGATTTGGGCCGTTGTCAATTTCGTATTCCAGACCGCTACTGTTTTGAGGTTTTTAAGAGCAGAAAGCTGTTTTTGCAAGACATCGTACGTTACGCCGGTACCAGCTAACGATAGTGTTTTCAACTGTTTTAACGCGGATAAATCGCCCAAACTCGCTCCGGTAATATCAGTAAAATTGAGGTCTAACTTCTGGAGGTTTTCAAACTCACTAACACGTTTCAAATCAGCATCTTTTACGGGCATCTTATTGAGATTCAGATACACAATCTGCTGTTTAACTGGCCCCAATTCGGTTAGTTTCTCAGCGGTAAAGGCCGCTTTATTATACAGATTGACCGCCAATGCAGGCGACTCTTTAGCCAGTGGAGCAACCGTGCGGTAATCGTTATTCAGGCTCTTAACGGTCTCCTCATCGGCGGCATCAAAATCAAATTCTTCAGTCTGCTCGCTAGGCTTAAATAATCCCGCTGCAATGACACGTAACGAGTCGTTAGCGGGCAGATCGATGACACGCTTTTTAACATCAGCGTTATTTTTTACCCATAACGACAACAGCATAATCTCCTGTGGTGTGAGTTGGGTTTTGCCGGATGGTGGCATGTGCTTTTTCTCGTCCAGCGGCAAGTGAATCCGTTCTAGTAACAAGCTTACATCCGGTTTTCCGGCGACGAACAATTTGCCCGTTTTCCCACCCTTCAACATAGCTTCTACCGAAGACAGATTTAGTTGTCCTTTCAGCTTATCGGGGTTATGACAACTGACACACTTTTGCTCAAAAATGGGTTGGATCACATCGGCATACACCAGCGCCTTATCGAGCGAAACGGGAGCAGGTTTAAACTGATTGCTGATCGGTTCAAACAGGAAGTTATCGCCGTGGGTCAAGGTGGCACCGTAATGACCTGCGCCAATCAAAAACAGGATTGTTGTTGCGGCACTCACCTGAGCAATTCTAACAGTATACCAGCTTTTGTTTCGCATCCAGTAAATCAGCGATGACATAAAAAAGATACCCACACCCGTCCATTTATGCCACGAAAGTGCCTGGCCACTATAGCCATCTTCTTTAGCCAGAAACAGGCCCATAATGACTGTAATCCCAGCCGACAAAGCGCCAACTAACAGTAGGCTGTTCAGAAAATCACGGTAAAACTCCGAAACGGCGGGGTTCGCAGCACTGGTCATCCGAAAGCGAAAAGCCTCCATACTCATGGCCAGCAACAGAATGACAATTGGGAAATGAAGCAACAACGGATGCATCCGCCCCAACGGTTGTAGCCACATGGGGACGACGAATCGGCTGTTGAACAGCAATAGAAACACGATGAAGATTGTTGAGGCAAACAAAGCCTGTTCCGCCAATCCGATCAGCCGCTTATTCATGAAGACTTTTTTTTTGACAGGATTTACAGCCGGGCCGCCGATGCGGATAAAACAGGATTTAAAAAGAGAATTAGACAATCCTGTTCATCCGCATCGGCGGCCCGGCTGTAAATCCTGTCGAAAAGAAAAACTTTGTCACGCGATGATATCATGCACCACTTTCCCAGACACATCTGTCAATCGATACCGACGGCCCAAGTGTTTGAAGATCAGCTTTTCGTGGTTGAGGCCCATTTGATTCAACACAGTAGCCTGGAAATCATGCACATGCACAGGGTCTTTAATGATATTATACCCCATTTCGTCGGTTTCGCCGTACACAATGCCAGATTTGATACCACCGCCCGCCATCCAGATTGTGAAGCATCGTGGATGGTGATCGCGACCGTAATTGTCCTTGGTCAGTTTGCCCTGTGTGTAGCTGGTTCGGCCGAACTCACCGCCCCAAATCACCAATGTTTCGTCGAGCAAGCCGCGCTGTTTCAGGTCGGTTACTAAAGCGGCCGATGCCTGATCGACGTCTTTCGCTTGCTTAGCAATTTCGAACGGAAGATTCCCGTGCTGATCCCAACCCTGGTGGTACAATTGAACAAACCGAACGCCGTTTTCGGATAGCTTTCTGGCCAAAAGACAATTGGCAGCAAACGTGCCCGGCACCAGACAATCAGGGCCATAGAGTTTGATAATATCGTCGGGCTCCTTCGACAAATCCATGACTTCGGGCACAGCAGTCTGCATCCGGTAGGCCATTTCGTACTGCTTCACTTTGGCGGTTATTTCCGGATCGCCAAACTCCTGATAGGCCAGGTCATTGAGCTGAGCCAGATTATCGAGCATGTCCCGACGATCCTGCCGATTCATTCCGTCGGGGTCGCGGAGATACAAAACGGGGTCTTCGCCCTTGCTGAACTGCACGCCCTGATGAATGGAATCCAGAAATCCATTCGACCATAGTTTGGAATAAACGCCCTGTCCATTGCCAATTCCCCGCGACAGTAATACCGTAAAGTTGGGCAGGTTCTTATTCTCATTACCCAATCCGTAACTCAACCAGGAACCCATACTCGGGCGGTTTCCCTGCTGCGAACCCGTCTGCAAAAACGTTAGAGCTGGGTCGTGGTTGATGGCTTCGGTGTACATGGACTTCACAATACAGAGGTCGTCTACGATTTTAGCCGTATACGGGAATAAGTCACTCACCCACGCCCGCGACTGACCATACTGCTTGAAATCGACAAACGAGCCCACCAATGGAAACTCTTTTTGGTTAGCCGTCATGCCCGTAAGGCGCTGTGTTCCCCGCACCGAAGGGGGTATCTCCTGCCCCATCATTTCCCGCAGTTTGGGTTTGTAATCAAACAATTCCTGCTGCGACGGTGCACCATTCTGGAATAAGTAAATCACCCGTTTCGCCTTCGGTGCAAAGTGTGGAATGCCGGGCGTTAGCCCCTCTTCATCCATCCCACTACCACTGAACAAATCAGGAATCAGTAGTGAACCCAAAGCCGCGCTGCCCAGCCCCAAACTCAATCGGGACAGGAAACGACGCCGGTTAAAATTCAGACCATGTTCGAGAATTTCTTTTTCCATATCGGGAAATGATTATTCGACAGGATTTACAGGATAAAACAGGATTTTTTCTACTCCTAAATCCTCCCTTATACTATAAATCTTGCGCCCTCGGTCTATGTACAGTAGCTCATATAAAGTGTTCTGTGAAGACACAAACCGAGGATGCGGTTTTTCTATTTCAAAATCCTGTTCATCCTGTAAATCCTGTCGAAACTTCTTACGACTTCGTGATGGTTTCTTCCAGATTATAAATCGTCGTTACAACCCGCATAAGAGCCGCTAGCTTGGTCTTATCGATACGAGCCGGAATGGGATATTCGCCCACGGACAGCGATTTCTCTGTACTAGCGGGCGTAAGCTTTTTCAGCTCTTTTTCGTAGTAGGTCGTTAGCAGTTCGGTTTCTTTTTCGTTGGGTTTCCGACTCACAATCAGACGGAACGCCTTGTTAATTTTATCGTTCACGACACTATTTTCCTGCAATAGCCGAGCCGCCAACACTCGCGACGCTTCCAGCACGGTTGGGTCGTTGAGCATGACCAACGCCTGCAATGGTGTGTTGGTTTTCAAACGTCTGACCTCACAGAGATCGCGGTTGCTGGCATCGAAAATTGCCATGGATGGTGGCGGAACGGTTCGCTTGATGAGCGTATACATGCCTCGCCGATACAGGCTTGAGCCATGATCCTGATTGTAAGCAGAAAGCAGCCCACGCCCTGATGTAGCTCCTTCCCACAAACCCGCAGGCTGATACGGTTTTACACTTGGCCCACCGATGGTTGGGTTTAGCAAGCCACTACTACTCAAAACTAAATCTTTGATAAACTCGGCATGAATTCGGTAGCGGGGCCCACGTGCCAGTAGCACATTGTCTGGGTCTGTTGCCAGTTTTTCAGGCATTATCACAGCCGATTGTCGGTAGGTAGCCGAAGTCACCATCTGCTTGACCAGCCGTTTGATATCCCAGCCATGCTCCATAAAATCGACGGCCAGCCAATCGAGCAAAGCGGGGTGCGTTGGGAGGTCGCCCTGCATACCAAAATCGCCGGAGGTTTTTACAATACCTTTCCCGAAAAACTCCTGCCATAAATGATTGACATACACACGAGCCGTCAGCGGATTCTTTTTATCAAATAGCCATTTGGATAACCCTAACCGATTTTTGGGATAGCTCGGATTGAACGGAAGAATAGCCGTCGGTGTCCCCACCTGCACTTCTTCACCGGGCGCATCATAGGCCCCGCGTTTCAGCACGAACGTTTTGCGGGTCGTATCCAGATCACCCATGACCGACACAATCAGCCGGTTCGTATCTCGCTTATTGACAAACGACAAAATGCTTTGAATGTCTTCATCGCAGATTTCCATTAGTGGTTTCTTGGCATAAGTATCGGGGCCACCAATCACCGATTCGATACCCACTTCTTTCACGTTGTTGAAGAAGGCAAAAAGCTGGTAATATTCTTTCTGCGGAAACGGATCATATTTATGGTCGTGGCAGTGCGCGCATTCGATGGTCACGCCCAGCAATCCCTTACCCAATAGATCCGTTCGGTCGGTTACGTACATCGTCCGGTACTCTTCAGGAATCGTGCCTCCTTCTTCGGTTATTTTGTGATTCCGGTTGAAGCCCGTCGCGAGGAGTTGCTCTTTGGTAGAGTTTGGCATTAAGTCGCCCGCCAACTGCCAGGTCACAAAATCATTGTAGCGCATGTTTTTGTTGAAGGCATGAATGACCCAATCGCGCCAGGGCCACTGCGTCCGGTAGCCATCATCCTGATACCCATGCGAATCGGCATAGCGGGCTAAGTCAAGCCAGTGCAGGGCCATTTTTTCGCCGTAAGCCGGATTTTTCAACAGTTGATCGACAACTTTCTCGTAAGCATTCGCGCTCTTGTCGGCCAGAAAGCTATCCATCAATGAAAGACTCGGCGGCAACCCAATTAAATCCAGGCTCAGTCGTTTTAGCAATCGCTCCTTATCTGCTTCATCATTAGGCTTCAGCCCCTTCTCTTCCTGCTTTTGCAGAATGAAGTAATCGATTTCGTTCTTTGGCCAGTCGGTCTGCTTTACAGTCGGAATAACCGGTTTCTTTGGCGCAACAAATGACCAGTGTTTCTCGTACTGTGCGCCCTGCTGAATCCACTTTTCGATCAGCTTTATTTCACGAGCCGATAGTTTCAGGTTCGACGACGGCGGGGGCATCATCATCGCGGTATCGGGTGAGCTGATGCGCAAGAACACTTCCGACAACTCCGGTTTGCCGGGGACCAGCGCATGAGCCGATGGGTGTTCTTTCAGGGCTTTATACGCACTTTCGGCCACGTCGAGCCGTAGTCCGGCTTCGCGCTTATTGGCGTCAGGACCATGACAGGCCAGGCATTTGTCGGAAAGAATAGGGCGTATATCGAAGTTATAGCTAACCACCTCCGGAATAGCCTCCGATCCGCTGTGGTTAGCGGAACTACTTGTGCAGGATTGCATATACCATACAAACCCCGCCATCAAAGCCAGTAAATAGTATGGATGTATTCGCATACCAAGATTTGTTTAGGATAGCGCGAGGCTCTAGCCTCGTGCCATCAAATCAGCAAGTCCATAACGGGTTTTCCTAAACCGTCTGGAGTTGAGTAAAACGGACGCTTCTCCACTTCGTAATGCGTATCGGGCGGGATGCCCAAAGCATGATAAATCGTTTGGTGAATGCCGTCGATACGCACTGGATTTTCGATGGTTTTGCACGGGCGTTCGTCGGCGGTTTTGCCGTATACGAAGCCTTTCTTAATCCCCCCGCCAAACATCAGAATGGAACACCCATCGGTAAAGTGGCGGTGCATACCATAAAACTTCAAATCCGACAGAATATCCGGCTGGTTGACTTGCTCCAGCACTTTCGCGTCGGGACGTCCTTCAACCATCATATCCCGACTAAATTCACTGGCCAGAATGACGATGGTACGATCCAGATGGCCGGTTTTATCCAAATCTTTAATAAGCTGCGCCACAGGACCATCGATCTGTTTTTTCATATCCTCCAGACGCGTGTGTCCATTCTCGTGCGTATCCCAGCCTTTAAACGGCTCGTATTCAGTCGTTACACTGATGAACCTCGCTCCTTGTTCCGTAAGTCGGCGGGCCAGTAGACAGCCTAGTCCGAATTTTCCGGTGTTATAAATGTCGTAGCTGGCTTTGGGTTCCTGGCTCAGATCAAACGCCTTAGCCTCAGGAGAATTGAGCAGCCTATACGCCTGTTCCATCGACCGTTTGAGCGACTCTTTCTGGTAATCACTACCAAACTCGCCCATCGGCCCGTTACTGATCAGGTCGTTGTAGAGCTGATTACGACGCTCAAAACGTTTGGCATCCATCCCAACGGGAGGACGAACACTTTCCAGTCCCTGACTAGGATCAGGGATAAAGAAGGGGCCAAATTCATTCCCCAGAAAACCCGCCGTATGGAATGCCTTCAGCTCTTCGGCTTCGCCCACTGTAAACCGCTGACCAATATCGACAAAGGCGGGAATCACCGGGTTTTTCGGACCCAGTTCTTTGGCAATCCAGGAACCCAGGTGTGGAGCGGCTACCGTTTGCGGGGGCTCATAGCAGGTGTGCCAGTGATACTGATGGCGCGAGTGTAGAATATGGCCCATATCGGCCGCCACGTACGAGCGAATCAGGGTGCCCTTATCCATCACGTTGCCAATGGATTCGAGCCCTTCCGAAAAGTGAATGCCATCCAGCGCCGTCGGCACGGACTTAAACGTACTCAGTACCCGATTGCCTTGCATACCCTTTGTGAAAGGGGTATAGCGTTTTGGGTCAAAGGTTTCGGTATGCGCCATGCCGCCCGCCATCCAGAGCAGAATTACGGTGTCGGCAGTACCGTTCGTCTGTCCCGGTTTCTTCGACGGACTGCAACTCGACAAAAGACTCGACGTAGGAGCACCAGCCGCCAAAGCCGCCAGGGTAGCGGCACTTGTTTTCTGTAAAAACTCCCGTCTGTTCCAGTACGTTTTCATGTCGTTGTGTTCGTCAAAGTACCTCAGCCTGCGGCTTGTACATTAGGCAGTTATAAGGTGGTTAGTGTTATTATTTACTTTATGTTAGGTTCACATCCTCACTCAACATAGCCAAGCGAGGACGGAGAATACTTGGAGTCAGGCTAATTGTGTGACCCCGTCGGGGTCAGATGTTTATAGAAAGCTCATGTTGCTATACATATTTGACCCCGACGGGGTCACACAATCGGTCTGGCTTTGATACACATCTGAAATTAATTCTACGCTCAATAAATCAACTGAAACTCAGGATGCAGGCTAATGGCCCAAACCAGATCCTGAATGCCTTCTGTCGTTGGATTTTTGCCAACGATTTTCTGGGCAATGGCCAGTTCGTTTGGCTTGGGTTCTCGCCCTAAGGCTTTCCAGTACAGGTTTTTCACCAATAAATCCGAAGTCGGATAAGTGGCTTTCCATTGCTGAGCACCCCGCTTGAGGGCGTCGTTGAATTTCTCACCGTTGGTGAGTTCCAGTGCCTGCAACAGGTTCGCCTGCGATGACCGGCTAGTGCTGACGGTTTCGCGATTCGGGCGGCCCAGTGCTGTTAGAAATGGGTCGTTTTTCACCAAAGACGCTCTCGGGAACGGCATTTCTTTTTTCAGCTGTTTGGGAAACTGCTTCTCAACAATGGACGTATCCACGTAGATCGGGCTAAAGGCCAGACTCACCGCATCGGCAAACTGCTCAGCCGTGAGCCGACGGCGTACCATTCCCTGAAACACGAAATTGGGCGACGTGATCAAGTCAGCGTCTTTCAGACCGACGGAGGGCAGTTGGTACGTTTTTGAGGTAAGGATGGTGAACATCAGTTTCTTGATGTCGTAGCCGTTAGCGGCAAAATCAGACGCCAGCCAGTCGAGCAAATCCTGGCTCCAGGGTTCATTGTCCATCATATCGACCGGTTCAATAATGCCCCGGCCCATTACCTGCGCCCAAATCCGGTTCACAACCGTACGATAAAGACGACCATCTTTGGGTTGCACCAGAAAATTCGCCAGTTCTTTGAGTCGCTCGTCAGTCGTGGCTTTCCCGTTAATCGTCCCCAGCTTTTCGAAGATGATTTTGGTACCGGCTAGTTTCCCCGTAGGCTTATCGCAGCGATTGATTTCCAGCGTGGTGTCGGCAAAAATATTGGCGAAGGCGTAGGCATCGGCCAGCTTCCAATCGCTGATAAAACTGTCGTGGCAGGAAGCACATTTCAAGTTCAACCCCAACAATACCTGCGACACGTTTTGGGCCGCCTGCATCTCCGTCCGTTGACTCGAATTGATCGTTCCCCGCCACTTTATGCCTTTAATAAAACCCGACGACTCTTTGGTTGGGCTAATCAACTCCCGAACAAACTGGTTGTACGGCTTATTAGTCTTCAGCGAGGTATACAGCCAGTTTGTGATATCGAATCGCCCACCCGTAATGTAGCCTGTTCCGGTATAATCATTCCGGAGCGCATCGTTCCAGAACGTTAGCCAATGCTGAGCGTAATCGACATTCCGATGGAGTAATTCATTGACCAGAAGTTCCCGCTTGTTTGGTCGGGAATCAGCTTCAAAGGCTTTTAGTTTCTCGGGAGAAGGCAGGAGTCCTACCACATCCAGATACACCCGGCGCATGTACGTTCGATCATCGACAACCTGCTTCCAGGGCAGTTTATGTTGCTGAAAATAGACGTTCACAAACCGATCAATAGGGTTCGTAATACCCGCTGGAGCTTCAGGAAGGGCAGGTAAGCGCGGCTCCAGTTCGGCCACCCGGTAAATGCTTTTTTCGGCACCGCTCGGCCAGGGTGCGCCCTGTTGAATCCAGAATTCGAGCAGGGCAATGTCGTGTTCCGACAGCCGTTTGCCTTTGGTGGGCATCGCATCGTCATGACCGGCTGGCAGTTTGATGCGTCGGATAATATCACTTTTTTCGGGATGGCCGGGCACCAGAATTTCGCCGTTCTCCCCGCCTTTCATGACAAACTCCTTTTTATCCAGCCGTAACTCGCCTTTGGTTTTGGTCGCGCTGTGGCAACTGTAGCAATTGTGCGCCAGAATCGACCGAACTTCCAGATTCAGATCAGCAATCTGTTTGTCGTTCAGGGGTTGGCCATTCGTGGCGCTCGCGAAAGCAACTGTAGCTCCCTCCCCTACCGGATTGCTAGTTCCGCCTTTGCCGAAGGGTAACACACTACTTAGATAGTCGTCGCCATGCGTGAGCATCGCACCGTAATGCCCTGCCAGACTAACCCCGAGGACTGTTACAATCAACAGCCCCCGGTACAATTCCCGGCGCCCCGAACGCAACGCCAGTATTGTTCCAATGGCCAGGACCATCGTTGCCAGCCCTGACCATTGGTGAATAGCGACTGTATTTCCACCGTAATCGTCCTGATTTACCAGCAACAAACCCAGCGCTGCCGCCACCACCGAACTGATGGCCCCAACCCAGACCATTGCCCGGATACCCGCCTGCATATCAGTCGATTTACGAAACCAACCAACCGCTTCGAGCAGCAGGGCGATGCATAAAAGACTAACCGGAAAATGAACGATTAGCGGATGTAAACGGCCCAGAAACTGCCAGAGCCAGAAGGATTCGGTTACGATTGTTATCACGGTAAAAAAAGTACGCCACTAGCCTAATTTACTACCATTACCGCACAAAAGCCATGGCTACGCCCCCATCTACATTGAGCACGTTACCCGTCGATTTATTCAGTAATCCATTCACGAAAGCCAGACAGGCGTTGGCGATGTCTTCCGGTAGAATGATTTCATTGAGGAGGGTCCGTTTGGCGTAATAGGCAGGCAATTCGGCAACGGTAATGCCGTAGGCTTTCGCACGTCCTTCTGCCCAGGCACCCGCCCAGATTTTAGAATCGGAGATAACGGCGTCGGGGTTGACTACGTTGACCCGAATATGGTCTTTTCCCAACTCAGCGGCATTCAACCGACTAAGGTGTAACTGGGCCGCTTTGGCCGATCCATACCCCGCATTATTCGGGCCGGAGACCAGTGCGTTTTTACTAACAATATTCAGTACATCGCCCCCTAGTTCCTGCTTACGCATCACGGCAACGCCTTGCTGAGTCACTAAAAACTGGCCCTTCACCAGAACATCGTATAGCCAATCCCAATCGGCTTCGGTGTGCTCTTCAATAGGTTTCGAGATCGATAAACCCGCACAATTGACCACAATATCGACCCCTCCGAATGCTAAACTGGCGGTCTGAAAAGCGTTGGCAATTGTCGCTGTGTCGGTTACGTCGAGTTGGGCGGCTGCGTGCGTATCTCGCCCGTATTTCTTTCCAAATTCGCTGTTAGCCGATGCGAGCCGGTCGGCATCGTTATCATTAATGACCACGCAGGCTCCTTCGTCGGCAAACTTTTTCGCGATGGCTTTTCCTATGCCGCCTGCGCTGCCTGTAATCAGCGCAATCTTGCCTGTTAACGGTTTTGGCTTCGGCATTCGTTGAAGTTTAGCTTCTTCCAATAGCCAGTACTCAATGTCAAACGCTTCCTGTCGTGGCAGCGATGTATAGCCCGAAATGGCTTCGGCGCCCTTCATGACATTGATGGCATTGATGTAAAATTCAGCCGCTACACGGGCCGTTTGTTTATCCTTGGCAAAGGTGAACATACCCACGCCCGGCCAGAGAATAACGACTGGATTTTTATCGCGAATAGCGGGCGAATTCGGGCGCTTGCAGGTATCGTAATACGCCTGATACATAGCACGGTAAGCCTCGAATGCGGGCGTCAATTTCTCTCGAATAGCTGCGGCATCGGTCACGTCCTGGTCAGACGCTAAGTCCAGCACAAGCGGGCTGATTTTGGTACGCAGGAAGTGGTCGGGGCAACTGGTTCCCATTGGGGCCAGTCGGGCTAAATCGGCGGAATTGATAAACTCCAGTACCCGGTCATCGTCGGTAAAATGCCCGATCATTCGGTTCTGGCTCGAACATAGTCCTCGTAAAACAGGCGCTAATTGAGCGGCCTGCGTTTGCCGGTCTTCTTTAGGCAACGACTCTCGAATCGACCCACCAAATTGAGTACCTTTTTTCGTGTAGCTGTCTTCCAGAAACTGGGCGCAGGTTTCGATCACATCCAGCGTATTTACATAGCTCTCATAGGCCGTGTCGCCCCAGGTGAACAGGCCATGCGAGCCAAGCATAATGCCCCGAATACCCGGATTTTCGGTGATACATTGTTCCAGTTTTAGGCCCAGATCGAAGCCCGGCCGTTGCCAGTCGACCCAGCCAATAGTCCCTTTAAAGAGTTCTTCCGTAATCTGTTTACCATCTTTGGCTGCCGCAATGGCAATGGCCGCATCCGGATGCAGGTGGTCGATGTGTTTGTAGGGTAAAAAACCGTGTAGCGGGGTGTCGATAGAAGGGGCTTTGGAAGCCAGATCAAAAATGCTGTAGTTGAACAGTTCAACCATTTCATCTTCGAACTCAAGCCCCCGATAAACCTCTTTAAGACTATGCAATCGGTTCATATACAGGGCTGCCAGTCCACCACGTGTAAGGGTACCGATGTCGCCCCCGGAGCCCTTGATCCACATGACTTCGGTGGGTTTCCCAGTGAGCGGGTCTCGGGCCGTGGTTTTGCAGGACGTATTGCCTCCGCCGTAGTTCGTCAGGCGCAAATCGGCTCCCAGTAAGTTGGAGCGATAAAGCAACAATGCAACTTCCTGTTCCTGCGGGTTATCATTTGCTAAAGAGGCCGCTTTTTCTTCATCCCACAAATAACTGACATGCCGATAGGCTTTGATGGTAGATAGCATAACTGAGTAAAAAGTATTAGATAGGTTATATGATTAGTATTAGAGTCTGAATGCTTTTGTCTAATAAGGGCTGAAAGTAGGTGGTCATCTCCCAGAGACTTTCCTATACTGTCCTATTTTTTGACCATAAGTACTATTTTTTTGTACGAAACCAATAACCCATGATTTATCACATAAAGATCAACGACTATTCAAATACACCTAAATACCAGCAGATTTATAATTCGATAGTCGAAGGCATTGAGAATCGGGACATTTTACCGGGCGATAAGCTGCCATCAATCCATGAACTCTGTGCCGAATTTGATATTTCGAAGGGCACGATTGAGCGGGCTTATGAGCTCCTGAAAGAGAAAGAAATTATTGGGGCCGTTAAGGGGAAAGGCTATTACATTAACTACACGCCAACAGGAAACAACCTAAAAATATTTCTGTTATTCAACAAGTTAAGCGCCCACAAAAAAATCATTTACGACTCCTTCGTCGAGCTGCTGGGTCCAGGGGTTGCTATTGATTTTTTTATCTACAACAATGACTATCGGCTGTTTCGGGATCTGATTCAGCGACAGGCTCGTAACCATACGCACTACGTCATTATCGGCCATTTTTTCGAAGGGGGTGACAAAGCCGACGAACTCATTAACAGTTTACCGAAGCACAAATTAATTATCCTGGACAAGCTAGTAGAAGGCATAACGGGGAGCTACGGGGCTGTATTCCAGAATTTCGAACGTGACTTGTATCAGTCGCTAACCGATGCACTTCCGCTATTGAAAAAATATTCGACCCTGTGTATCCTGTTTCCATCGTACAGCTACCACCCCAAGGCCATTCTCAACGGGTTTTACAAATTCTGCTACGAACACGGCTTTAAAACCAAGGTGATCAATACGGTTCAGAAGGAGGTCATTCAGCCGGGGCATGCGTATATCAACCTGATGGAAGAAGACCTGGTTGAACTCATCAAGCGCATCAAAGAAACGCCCTATATCGTTGGTCAGGAGGTGGGTATTCTTTCGTATAATGACACACCCCTGAAAGAGTTTTTGCTGGATGGTATTACGGTCATTTCTACTGATTTCGCCCAAATGGGCAGGACGGCTGCCCGGTTGGTCCTGAACGGCAGTGTCGAACATGTTGAGAATCCGTTTCGGCTGATTGTTCGCAAATCGCTTTAGTCTGCGGTTTGTGTTTTAGTGATGTCAGGTTCTTCAACCTGACATCACTATGTACACTATTAACTATCAGAGCTATACACAGATCAAACGCTAAATCTATCTCGTAGCCGAAAAATCATGATAGCCTGTTGGGTAAATTTCGGCGTATATATCCTTATCAGTACGAACTCCTATTCATTTTCTCATGAATCAGTCAGATAACTCTACGCCTGAGCAGAACAGCCCAGGCGAATTCACGCCGAGCACAACTTCGAGACGGCAATTTATCCAAGCTAGTGCTTTAGCGGCTACTAGTTTCTTTATTGTACCACGTCACGTACTCGGAGGTAAAGGTTTCATTGCACCTAGCGACAAACTCAACATTGCCGGTGTCGGTTTTGGCGGTAAAGGGTTCAGTGATACCAATAACTCGTATAACAACGGAGCCAACAACATCGTGGCGCTGTGCGATGTAGACTGGGGTCTACCCCGTGTTAAAGAAAACTTCACCAAGCACCCCAACGCGAAACGCTACAAGGATTTCCGGGAGATGCTGGATAAAGAAGGCAAAACGATCGACGCCGTTACCGTATCGACAGCCGACCATACCCACGCTGTTGTTGCCATGGCTGCCATGATGCGGGGCAAACACGTGTATGTACAGAAGCCACTGACCCACAACATTTACGAAGCTCGGGCTCTAACCGAAGCGGCTCGTAAATACAAAGTTGTGACCCAGATGGGTAACCAGGGCTCCTCGAACCCACAGCAAAAACAAATGGTGGATTGGTTCGATAAAGGGCTGCTAGGCACCGTGCATACCGTGAACCTCTGGACCAACCGTCCTGTGTGGCCACAGGGTATTCCGGTACCACAACCCGCTGGCGAAACGCCTGTTGACCTCGATTGGGATTTGTGGCTCGGACCAGCTCAAAAAGTGGGCTATACACCTGCTTATCACCCATTCAAATGGCGCGGCTGGTGGAACTTTGGTGCTGGTGCACTGGGCGATATCGGTTGCCACATCATGGACACCCCATTCCGCGTACTCGGCCTAGGTTATCCAACCGAAGTTGAAACCAGCGTTGGTCAGGTATTCATCAAAGACTGGACACCGGAGTACATTCCAGAAGGTTGCCCACCATCGTCGCACGTGGAGTTGAAATTCCCTGCAACGGCGAAAAATAAATCGGTGGTAAAAATGATCTGGGAAGATGGCGGTATCCGTCCTTTCCGCCCAGATATGTTGCCAGAAGGTGAGCCAATGCCCGAAAACGGTGAAAACGGTGTATTGATCCATGGCGATAAAGGTTTGCTGATCTGTGGCATGTATGGTGAAGATCCAAAACTGTACACCAAGGATGGTAAGAAAATAGTTGGCGATCCGAAGCCGAAGCCAGCGGATGGTTCTAAGCCACTGCCCGAAAACGGCCACCAGGTGTTGTGGACCGAAGCTTGTAAAGCCGGCTTCAACAGCAAAGAGCACAAAGCACTTACGTCGTCGTTCGACTTTTCTGGTCCGCTGACCGAGTCGGTTCTGATGGGTAACCTGGCAATTCGTAGCTATAACGTTCGCACACCTAAAGCAGACGGTAAAGGCTTTACTTACCCTGGCCGCAAACGCCTGACCTGGGATGGCAAAAACATGAAGATCACGAACTTCGACGAAGCGAACCAGTTCGTGAAGCGCGAATACCGCGAAGGCTGGTCGTTAAACGCGTAAAGGTTTTTAACCACAGGTATACAAAGGCCACCGAGGTAGTAAACTATCTCGGTGGCCTTTTTCAATGAATAATGTAAAATGGATAATGTATCAAAGGGCTTTCTGCCAACACATTATCCATTTTACATTATTCATTATTCCGTTACCGTTGTATTAACAGCCGCAATGTCGTTGGCGATTGCCCGACAGGTTTAATTTGAATCAAATACAGGCCTTCTGATAGTTGACCTGTATCGAAACGATACGGCTCTGTTGGAGCAACCTCCAGTTGCGTTTGCTGGAGAGAGCGACCTTGGAGGTCGTTCAGTTGCAAACGTACAGATTGGCCAACGGCTGAACTGAGGTCGATCAACACATGATCTCGCGCCGGATTAGGCCATAATTTGAACGTCTCCCCCAGTTCTGAAGTACCTACTCTAGCGCCGGTTGGGCACGTCCGTTCCACGATAATCCACTGCTGTTGCTGCCCCGTCCCCAAGGTCATCTGACTAATCTGAGCGCCCTCAGCCGTGCTCGAATTGCGTACCGTAATGGCTTTGTTAGAGTTACGATTGATGATGTTATAGTACCCATCCGCATTGCGTACCAAACGCCATTGCTGATGACTCCCCCCCCAATACGTCCATTGCTCCAGCAAGGCATCATCTGCCGTCGATGAATTGGTCACCTCAATACCTTTCTGGGTGTTCAAAATTTTGACACTATAGTAGCCACCATCGGTAGCAGCAAAGCGCCAACCCTGCGTGAGCTGATTGGCGTCGGTACGTTGCGTTAGCTTATCGCCATCCCACTGGGCACTGGCATCTACACTTAATACTTTTCCACTAAGCCGGGATATGAGTCGATAGCATTTATTCGCTTCAACCGACGAAACGGAACCTGGCAACAAGGGAATGAGTGGTGTTGGCGTCGCGCTGACTTGCACCCCACCAGACCAGCCATTGCCTGCCTGAGCGTAAACCTGGAAATAATAGAGCTGCCCACCTGTCAGGTCAGTTACCGTAACCGAATTTCCTGTACCCTGATAAAGAATCTTTCCGCCCCCTGGCATAGCCGAATTAGTATTCGTGAAGCTTGTGCTGGCATTTCCTGCGTAGTTTACCTCCAGAGGTATATCCGTACGATTGTCGATCACAGTCCCTACCACCAACACATTCTCGAAAGGAAGACTCGGGTTAGTCCAGTTGAGTTGTACACTACTACTCGTCAGCGTGGTAGCCGTCAGTCCAGTAACATTGAGCTTGGGAGAATTACAGTCGGGGTAGATCTTGACAGAATCCGTCACCAAGTAGCCACCGCCTGCTGCTGTCGCGGTCACAGAGATCAGATAATAGGTATCTACGCCATCACAGCCTACTGGCGGAATAGCGATGGTGTTATCGGTAGTCGTCTTAATCAATTGTTCGTGAGTGCCACGGCGTAATTTCACTTGCCATAGGGGTGGGTTGGCACTACCATTAGTAACGGCTGCCGTCAGCCCAAAACTAGTGGCTTTATCAAGGGGGTATTTACCATTATTGACCGGGCTCGTGATTTTAATCGTCGGGGCATTATTTACGAGCGAGACGGTAAATACCTGGCTGAGAGTTTGTAGCCCTTTACTATCTATAACCTTGAGCTGAGCGAAAAACGTAGTGATAAGACCGCCGTGTTGCCCTGTTTTCGGCGTAAATACATGCACAGGATTCGCTTCATTGGAGTAGTTGCTATCGTCGCCAAAGTTCCACTGGTAGAAAATCTGATCGCCATCGGGGTCGTAAGACTTATTACCTGTAAAGGTCACGCTTAAGGGTGAGCTACCCGTTAAAGATGTAGCGGTAGCCACCGCTACAGGCGGGCGATTGGCAGTGGCTGATGCCGGGGTAGTGCTGATCTGCACACCACCCGACCAACCATTTCCCGAATGGGCATAAACCCGAAAATAATAGGGCTGTCCTGCTGTCAGATCAGTTACGACCACTGAGGTTGACGTGCCTTGGAAGAGCACCTTACCGCCCCCCGGCAAAACCGAACCAGTACCCGTAAAGCTTGAGCTGGCCGTATAGTTAGGCTCTAGTGGTATATCTGTAAGGCCTGATCCCGCCATACCCACCACCAACACCTTGTCGAAAGGTAGCGTTGGGTTAGTCCAGTTAAGCCGCACACTGCTATTCGTAAGCGTGGTTGCGGTTAAACCCGTAATATTGAGTTTAGACGAGTTACAATCGGGATAAATCTTGACAGAATCCTGCCCTGACAGATTGTTATAATCCGTCACTTTCACCGAAATCACGTAATAGTAATCATCGCCGTCGCAGCCTGCGGGCGATATATCAACAACAGGATTAGCACCTGATGTAGTTTTCACAAGCTGCTCACGATTGTTGTGGCGAAGCTTTACCTGCCAGATCTGCGATTGGATACTATTGCCAGCGACCGTAGCACTTAGCGTATAGCTAGTGGATTTATCGAGTGCATAGGTAGCATTATTGACGGGGCTCGTAATTTTAACCGTTGGGTTATTGTTGTTGAGTTTGACATAAAATGTCTGAACAGGACTGCGTAATCCTTTACTATCAATGACCGTCAGTTGAACCGTATAGTTGAGTACCAAACCGACGCCCTGACTACCAGCCTTTGCTGTAAATACCTTAACAGGATTGGCCTCCGTAGCATAGCTACTTCCATCGCCAAAGTTCCATTCGTAGGTAATAGGGTCACCATCTGGATCGTAGGATTTGTTGCCGGTAAAGGTCACACTTAGGGGCGACGTCCCCGTTAGCGACGTAGAGGTAGCAACGGCGACAGGAGCCTGATTAGTGGTAGCAGTGGCCGTGCAACTACGCTCTTCAATACTCCACTGCTGTTCCTGCCCCGTTCCCAGCGTCATCTGACTGATCTGGGCACCATCGGCCGTACTGGCATTACGTACCGTAATGGCTTTGTTGGAGTTACGATTGATGATGTTGTAATACCCATCCGCATTGCGGACCAAACGCCATTGCTGATAATTGCCTCCCCAATACGTCCATTGCTCCAGCAAGGCATCATCCGCCGTTGAGGAGTTGGTAACCTGAATACCTTTCTGCGTATTCAGAATCGTGATGCTGTAATAGCCTGCGTTGGAAGTGGTAAACCGCCAACCCTGAGTGAGCTGGTTAAGATCGGCTCGTTGGTTGAGTTTATCGCCGTCGTTCTGAGCACTAGCGTCTACACTTAATACTTTACCGCTTAGTCGGGATACGAGTCGATAGCATTTGTTGGGATCAATCACCGAAACGGAATTTGGCGACGACAGAGTAGCGGATGGGACTGTTGCGGATGGTAGTGACAAGCCCAGAACAGTGATTTGGCTCCCCAGCAAACAGAGGAAACTACTAAAAAGGCCACAGCTGATGGCATACAGCTTAGGCATGTACGTATACATTGTGTTCATAAAAGAATGAGTATGGGTTAGATTATTTGGAGAAATCGGTTGATTTTCCCAGACTTTAATTCAGACTTACTAGTCAGGACTGCGTTACATGTTGTGTTTTATTTTATGCATTAAAGGGTGTTTAAAGTGTGAGTTAAATAAGGTGGCAAATAGCATCTATGCCCAATTATATACCACCACACTGGTTGCATAAATTAACAATCTGGTTGCACGAGCATCAAAAAAAGCCTTATTCTATGAACAGGCTTCTACTAAATAGTAATCTTGCGGAGTGAATCAATTAAAATTTACTTCGCAAGATTAGGGCCTACAAGCCGCTGATAATTCGGGCGTATACATTGTTGGCCAGATTACCATCGTAGGTCATGGTCAGATCATCAGCCACATTTACCGTAATGCTGGACGTACTACCTGAATTAGCACTCGTTCGGGTGAGGGTAAAGCCTAAACTCGATTCGCCACCTCCACTAATGAAGGCTCCTGAATTCATCGTTAGGGTGAGTTGTCGGTTGGCTAATGACTTCGTGACCGTCCATTGTCCATTATTCACGTTCAGGGTGCCGCTAGTCTGCACATCGATACTAGTTAAGTTCGGGGGGAACGCCAGGGTATAGCCAATAGGCGCCGTGATGGTAATGGTCACATTGCCAGAAGAAGTTGGTAATCCACCTACTTCAAACACATTGACCACGAAATTACCCACGGCGGCTGTACCGGATGCGCCAAACTGAGCTTGTGGCAACAGTATGTTCGCGGTTAAATCGGAGCCCCTAACTGGCACATTGGCCGTAGCTTTACATCCATTGGCACCGGTGAGCGTGACCGAGTAGTTGCCACTGGTGGTTACCGAGATCATGGGCGTGGTTTGTCCCGTCGACCAAAGGGGGCTACCGGTACCGCTGGCCGTGAGGGTGGTACTCGGATTGGCGTTGGTCAGCGTAGCGCTGGTGGGACTGACGGTGAGGGCAGGTAAAGCCGTATTGCTGGTGACCGTTGTTGTAGTAGTGCTCGCACAACCGGATTCATTGGCAACTCTAACCGTATAGGTACCTGCTACGGCCACATCCAGCGTATTCGCTGAACCGGATGTACCTACCACTGTTCCTCCTCGGGTAAATGTATAAGAAGTACCGCCCGACGCGGTCAGCGTCACCGCAGGCAGCGTACAACTGATGGGGCCATTATTAATCAGGCTGGCCACAGGAAATGAACTCACCGTTACAGCGGTAGTTGCAAATGCTGACTGACTATTATCGCTGATAATCAAAGTAAAGCTTTGGCTGCCCGATCCCGCAGAAGTTAGGTTCTGGCTGAAGGTAGCACTAGTTTTGGTGCCAGTTGTCGGGGTGCTGATTCCGTTGGTGAGCGTGTAGCTGTAAGTCCCTGTTACATTGCTGATTGTAGCCGTGAAGGTAACAGGACTACCCACACAGACCGCGTTGTTCACAGCGGCAAAGTTGTCAATGATAGGTGTGTTGTTCACAATCGTCAGCACGTAAGAAGCTCCCACGCCTGAACAGCCATTGACATCTATGGCTCGTACAGTGATGGAGAAACTACCACTTTGCGTAGGCGTACCCGACAAGACACCAGTGGCTGATAAATTTAGTCCTGTAGGTAAACTGCCGCTGACTACACTGAAACTACGGGGGGCCGTTCCGCCCGAAGCCGTAAAGTTCCGGCTGAACGCTACATTCTGGACACCGTTTGTTGTGCTTGGATTATTGACGTTGACGGTTGCTACGATGTTGCCCACCGTTGTCGTGGTTGTACTCACACAGCCCGTGGCATTGGCCACGCGCACGGTATAGGTACCTAATGTGGTTACATCTATTGTATTGGTCGAACCCGGTGTACCGACTACTTCACCACTTTTGATGAAGGTGTACGACGTGCCGCCCGAAGCGGTTAAGGTCACGGTAGTCAAAGTGCAGCTTAAAGGACCGTTGTTGGTCAGACTGGCCACGGGGAAGGGACTCACGGTTATATCGATAGTGGCTGATGTTGATTGATTATTCGCTCTGATAGTAAGTGTGAAGCTCTGGGTGCCTGATCCAGCAAGCGTCAGATTCTGACTGAAAGCAGCACTGGTTTTTATCCCAGAGGTCGGAGTGCCAATACCATTGGTCAGCGTATAGTTGTAGGTACCCGTTACATTTCCTATTGTGGCCGTAAAAGTGGCAATACTACCTACACATAGGCTCGTGTTTACCGCTCCAAAGTCGGAAATGATGGGTGTGTTGTCTATAATCGTCAGGACGTAACTGGCCCCGACACCGGAACAGCCGTTGACATCGGTTGCTTGTACAGTGATGGTAAAACTACCACTCTCAGTAGGTGTACCCGATAAAACGCCAGTGGTCGATAAACTTAATCCGTCGGGCAAACTACCGCTGGCCACACTGAAACTACGGGGCAATGTGCCCCCCGATGCGCTGAAGGTCTGACTAAACGAAACATTTACAACTCCATTTCTTGTTGCCGGATTTGTAGCGGTGACGATTGCTGCGATATTGGCGACGTTCGTAGTGGTGGTACTGACACAACCTGTAACATTAGCCACGCGTACGGTATAAGTACCCGCACTAGTCACATCTACCGTATTCGTCGAGCCCGGTGCGCCTATGACTTCACCACTTTTGGTAAACGTATAGGAGTTCCCCCCCGAAGCCGTTAAGGTCACTGCAGGCAGCGTGCAACTGATAGGGCCGTTGTTGGTCAGGCTGGGTACAGGTAACGAACTAACGGTCACATCAGTTGTTGCTGATGCCAACTGGCTATTGGCGCTTACAATCAGCGTGAAGCTCTGGCTGCCTGACTCAGAAGAAGTCAGATTCTGGGTGAAAGCAGTACTGTTTTTTACCCCAGAGGTCGGAGTGCCGATACCATTAGTAAGCGTGTAGTTGTACAATCCCGATACATTACCCACTGTAGCGGTGAAGGTCAGCAAACTACCCACGCACACACTCGTGTTCACCGCTCCAAAATCGGTAATGGTGGGTGTGTTGTCTGTAATCGTCAGAATGTAATTAGCTCCGACAGCCGAACAGCCATTGGCGTCAGTAGCCTGCACGGTGATGGTAAAACTACCACTCTCAGTAGGTGTACCCGATAATACTCCCGTAGTGGACAAGTTCAGTCCGTCAGGCAAACTGCCGCTGGCCACACTGAAACTACGGGGAGATGCCCCCCCGGATGCGCTGAAGGTCTTACTAAACGCAACATCCTTTATACCAGTTGTCGTAACCGGATTGTCGACGTTGACGGTTGCTATGGTACTGACGACGCTCGTGGTGGTCGTACTGACACAGCCAGTAGCATTGACCACGCGCACGGTATAGGTACCTGCCGTCGTCACATCTATTGTATTCGTGGAACCTGGTGTACCAAGTACAACTCCACCCCTGGTAAACGTATAGGATTCCCCACCCGAAGCCGTCAGCGTGACGGTACGTTGATCACAGGTCAACGTACCGCTGCTCGTCAATGTTGCAGTTGGCAATTCGTTGACTACCAGCGATAGTTGATCAGTAGCTACGCAGCCGCTGGCGTTGACCGCAGCTACACTGAAACTGTAGGTTCCTGCGGTCAGGGATAATACCAATCGGGTGTTGCCAGCACCACTTAATCTACCCGACGGACCCGTGAAGGTATACGAACTTAAGCCACTGGTAGCAGACAGGGTAACCGGTGAGCCTGCACATGCATTAGATGCACTAAGCCTAATCGTCGATAAGTTATTAACCGTTACATTGACGGTGGCCGTGCTGCTGCAACTACTACCACTACTAATCACCACCGTGAACGTTTTCACCCCCGAAGTACTCATTGTGGCCGACACGCTCTGGTCTGAATTACTGCTTAGCGTGGTGCCGGCCGGGCTTAACCAATTGTAGCTGTAACCACTTCCACCATTAGCACTTAAACTGACCACGCTCTCAATACAGGCCGAGGTTAGGCTGACTGACGCCTGAGCCACAAATCCAGCCTTACCAAATCCTCTACTACAGAAAGCATCAAAGTCTCCTTCTCCTGGCAGACCTAAATTATTTTGAAAATCAACACTACGTCCACCTCCACACAGCGCTGTTAATGAGGCAGGAAAACAACCGCTTAACTGATTCGTATTTAAATTAAGAACCGTCAGCTTGGTTAGCGTACCCAGATTAGCGGGAATGCTACCCGTTAACTGGTTGTTCTGTAAATTAAGGACCTTCAGTTTGGCTAGCGTGTTCAGGTTGTTTGGAATACTACCTGTTAACCGATTATCATTCAAATTAAGCCTTTCTATATTCGAAGGCAGATTAGCGGGAATGCTTCCCGTTAACTGATTGTTCTGTAACTCATATCCTTGCAGGCTCGCAGGCAGGATCGTGGGAATGTTCCCGGTCAGCTGATTCTCACTTACATTAAAATTTAGCAGGCTAGTCAGTGGGCTCAGATCAGTTGGGACAGTACCCGTTAACTGATTAACACTTAGAATAATATACTGAATATTGGTCATGGTAATCAGGTTAGCGGGGAGGCTACCCGTTAGCTGATTGTGCTCTAAATCAAGCATTTTCAGGTTTGTAGGCAAATTAGCCGGAATACTACCCGTCAACCGATTATATGGTAAAGAAAGAGCTTGCAGATTGGTCAGCGTAGACAGATCGGTCGGAATCGGACCCGTCAAGTCATTGTTATCCAGTTCGATGCCAATCAGGGCGGTTAAATTGCCCAAGCCAGTAGGAATGCTGCCACTCAATTGTGAATTCTGGTTAATCTGAAGCACGGTTAAACCTGTGAGCATGCTCAGACTACCTGGAAGGCTGCCCACCAGATTATTATTGGTTAAAGCAATCTCACTTACCCGTCCATTAGTGCAGGTTAGGCCAAACCAGGGGTTGCCATTATTACCGGTGCAGGGGTCAGTACCGTTGCCCCAGCCTGTATGGTTGGTCCAGTTTGGCCCATTTGTGCCATTGTACAGATCCATCATTGGCTGGTAATCAAGCGTTGAGAGCGGGGCAGCTCGTAAGCTGGTACTGAACTTACTGATTTTCCTTTCTCCACCCTCGATTTCAAACGAGTTCGCTCCATCGGGAGGCATAAGTTTTAGTCCAGCACTAGCCATCCAGCTATCAGGCAAGAGTTTAGGAGTTTCTTCGTAGCTACTCTTCTGCCCAACCCGGCCACTATCCGCCGAAAAAAAAGCGGTTGTATTGGTCGTTGGATATTCGATAGTTTTTCCCCGAGTCAGCAGAGAGAAGCTAGTCAGTATAATCAGCAGAAAGCTTGTCCGAAAAGATAGACGATGAAAAAGAAGTAAAGAAGAGTTCATAAACGAGATAGACTAAGGATTGCGTAGGAGTTTATGTCGGCCGATTACCGAACAAATTGCCCCGGCAAGTACCCTATCTGGTTTCTCAGCCGCTACCACATATGTTGCATTGTTTGTAAATTTGGGTGCATCAAACAAAAAAGAAGCCCGATTATGGGCTTCATGATGACTAAACTGCCTAGTTAAGATACGGATTTTGTTTTTTTGTAAATTACGCTACGTAAGTGATGATTCGTCTTTTATAATCCGCCCGCTCGTCGTCCGGCCATACTGCGAGGGAAGTGTATGGTAATGTTCCTGAAATAATTTGGTGAAGTAGGATGGATTATCAAACCCAACCGCATAAGCAATCTGCGTTACGCTTTCGTCGCCTTCAAGTAGTAATTCGGCCGCTTTAGCTAGTCGCATCTCCCGAATAAAATTAGTTGGACTGGTATCGGATATTGCTTTCAGCTTCCGGTTGAGCTGCGTACGGCTCAGGTTGGCAGCTTCGGCAAAGGCTTCTACATTAAATGCTGGATCGCTTAGGTGTTGGTCAACGATGGCCGATAATCGGTCGAGAAATTTCTGGTCAGCAAGTGGGAGTGCTGGTGAGGTTTTGGAAGTTGTTGAGTTTGCTGCTGATTCTTCCTGCTGGCTAAACCAACGGTACAGTCGTTCGCGCTGCTGAATCAAATTAGCTACCCGTGTTCGAAGTTCGACCTGATTGAAGGGTTTGGTCAGGTAATCATCGGCCCCTAATTCGAGACCTTCGAGACGATCTTCTATGGTTGCCTTCGCCGTTAGCATTACCACCGGAATATGGCTGGTGACCTCCTGCGTTTTCAGGGCTTTACAAAAACCAAACCCATCGAGTCGGGGCATCATCAGATCGCAGATGATTACAGTAGGCAAATTAGCCGTCGCTTTTTCCAGTCCATCTAGTCCATCTTCGGCTTCAATAATATGATAATCTGGCTCGAACACCATTCGTACATACGTACGAATATCAGCATTGTCGTCAATAATAAGCAGAATGTTATCCGTAGTTGATATTGGTGAAGCTATTTCAGGTATAACTACATGCTTATCAATAGCATACCCCAATAATTCGGGTACTTTGGCATCATCTGTTGGCGATTCCTGTTCCAACCCTATTAGTGGCAGGCGAACCATAAAAGTAGTGCCTACGCCCTCGGTACTGGAAACAGTAACCGTTCCTCCAAGTACCTTTACCAATTCACTAACCAGCGATAACCCAATACCAGTACCCTCGTAGGTTAGTAGTCCGCCAGTGGGGTTGACTTTATTCTTAGCCCCAGCCGATCGGGCATTGGCAGACCGCTGATAAAATCGTTCGAAAATGCGCTCCCGATCACTTGGGGCAATGCCAATACCGGTATCCTCTACCGAAATTACTAACTCACCGGTTGAGTGCTGGGGAGGGTAATCGACCTGCAAATGAACCTGATTGCCATCGGGGGTAAATTTGAACGCGTTTGAGAGTAGGTTGGTTACTATTTTTTCAAGCTTGTCATGATCGAAATTAGCCTGGAAGTGGCTATGCTGCTGCGCGAACGAGAACCGAATGTTTCGGCTTTCGGCTAGTGAGCTAAACGAGCTGGCCAGGGTTCGGAAGAACGTCGCCAAGTCGCCAGTTTCCAGTATCGGTCGAAGTTGACCCGCCGATAGTTTGCTCAGATCGAGGAGCTGGTTGATCAGGCGGAGCAGCCGATTGCTGTTCTGCTCCATCAAATTCACCACCGGCTCTGTTAGCGTGACCACCTTTTCTGTCCGAAGCTGTTGTTTCAACGCGGTCAACGGACCAAGAATCAACGTCAGTGGTGTACGAAATTCATGGGAAATATTGGTAAAGAATTGCGTCTTAAGCGCATCCAGCTCTGCTAATCGACTGGCTTCTTTTTGCTCAAAAGCCACCTGCTGCTGCAACAGCCATCGCTGTTTCTGGAATCGATAGAGCTGCCACGCGAGAAAAATCAGCGCAAGCGTATACAGCAAATAAGCCCACCAGCTTCGGTAGAACGGCGGGTGAATTCGAATAATCAGTTGAACGGGCTTGCTCCAGACCTCTCCGTTAGCCGATCCTTCCAGCTCAAACGTATAGGTACCGCTGGGCAGCTGCGCATAGTTGGCGAATCGGTTGGTCCCTGCTTCTACCCAGTTTTTATCGATACCATGCAACCGATAACGGTACTGATTTTTAGCCGGATTTGCATAATCCATTACTGCGAATTCCAGCGTCACTAAGTTTTGGGTATATAACAAATCGAGCTGCTGGGTCTGCTCGATACTTTCTGGCAAGATGCCGTCTGGAGCTCTTACACCAACAGCTTCATTATTGACTTTTAACCCAATAATATGAACCTCAGGAATCGAACCCTTAGTTGTGGTTGCTACGTCTTTAGGACGAAAGGCAGTCAGCCCGTTTACACCTCCAAAAAGTAGTTCTCCTGATGCCGTTTTAAGAAATGAACCCGTATTGAATTCGTCGTCCTGAAGCCCGTCGGCTTTAGTATAGTTCCGAAACTTGAACGTCCGGGGATTAAACTGAGCCAGCCCCCGATTGGTACTCATCCAGAGATTTTTAAACTCATCTACCAGTATGCCATAAACCACCTTATTAGGCAATCCCTGAGCTTCGGTGAACTGCCGAAATTGCCCGGTTTGCTTATCCAGCCGCTCTAGCCCCCCTCCTTTCGTGCTTACCCAAAGGTATTTTCCCGGCTGATCAGGATCGTCGACAGTACTCGACACAAAATCATTGCTCAGACTCTCGCGCTTGGCAATATTGTTTTTATAAATCGAAAAAGCCGGGTTCGACTGTAGATGATCGACCCGAATAAGGCCATTCTGTGTACCTATCCAGCCCGTACCGGCATTATCGAAATACAGCGAGTAAGTTTCGACTTCGGCGGCCTGTCTGGGTAGCAGATTCTGGTACGAAAATACCGTAAAGGCTTCGGTCGTTGGGTCAAATTTGAGGAGTTTTCCATTCATTGCCCCAATCCAGATCTTCCCGAATTTGTCTTCACGAGTTTGATTACTATATACACCAAACGCCGTACCGGGCGGCAGCGAGTAGGTTTTGAGCGGTTGCCAGTTCGGCGAAAACTTAACGAATTGATGGATATGTGGATCGGCCTGGACGTTTGCTATGGAGGCCCAGAAAAACCCCTGATGATCCTGCATGATGTAAGCTGGCCGGTCAGATTGAATTGTGCCGCTTTTACTCAGAAAAGATTTCCAGTTATTAGTAGAGCGGTCTAATCGGCCATAATCAAACTGATTTCGCACATAAGTCTGACCCCGCTGATCCTGAAATAGATATGAGAGTGAGGTATTTGGTAAGCAAGCCTGAAACTGCTTAATACGAGGACTGAATTTTCGCAGGCCATAGCCCGCTGTACCCACCCAAATATTCCCGGTTTTGTCGATCAGAAGCTTAGTAATCGCAAACACATTTGGCGGCATAACCGCAAAAGCATTGCGCTCTGACAGGTTATCCTGCGCGTAGAGCTGGGCGGGCGACATAAGCCACAAAAAATCGGGTGTTGCTACGGCTACCGTTTGAGGGGTAAGGGCATCGAGATACAGATTGAAGTTTTTAGTAGGCGGCAGCTTGATCACCTTTCGTTTAGTCTGCTGCCAGCCAACGAGCGTATCCGAACTGAATCCAAACCAGTAGTCAGGTTGCTGCCCGTCGGGTGTTGCCTGGAACAGGGTAGCTAATGGACCAAATCGCTTACTTTGCGAATAGCCCGTCGGTTGTCGCCAGTTCAGTGTGTATAATTCTCGGGCGGCACTAACCACCGCCTGTCCATTGTCATAAAATCTGATTCGGGCTGGAGCACTGCCACTACTTGGAAATGAAAACCGGCTGAATTGGACCTGGGATGTAGCATCATCCTGTTGAGGGAACCCGTTTTTCAGCGCGTCAGTCAAGGTAATTTTAACGAGTTTATTCTGGCTGGTGCCTACCCAGATGTTGCCTTCTGGGTCTTCGGCCAACATACTAATCTCGAAATTGCCAGCATCAGGTAGGGCCGGATCGCTCAGGTCGATATGATAGAATCGTTGGGTTCGATCATCGTATAAATTAAGCCCCCGGTTTAAGGTTCCTATCCATAAACGCCCCTGACGATCAACTAGTAAAGTCGAACAACCATTGGATGACAGACTGAATTTATTGTACGCGTCGTGGGTAAAAACCGTGAAATTATAGCCATCGTAGCGATTCAGCCCATCTTTAGTCGCTGCCCATATGAAGCCCTTATGATCTTGTTTAAGATCATAAATCATTCCTTGCGACAAGCCTTCCGAGATTGTAATTTCCTGCCAACCCTTAAGTTGAGCGAATATTGAAAACGGCAGCAGACAGAAGACCAGACAAAGAAGGCGCATCAACATCTTTTTCCAGAAAGATACGTACAACCGTACCAAACCGATTTTAGTATTACCGAAGTTGTTTAGTTGATAACTAGCCCTTACTACATTAGCTTGTATAAAGCATTCTTAGGCAATTAACCTCTCGTTCTCACGAACAAGGACTGCACCATTGTCCGCAATCTTGCATGCGCAATGTAGGCCCAGATAAGCAGCATATACATCGAAAAGTCCTGATACGATACGGGCAACGCCATGTTGTTAATATAATAACGCGTTGCCGTGAAATCGAGGGTTGGTGTGAAGCCAATCAGGTTTTCGTAGCCCAGCATCAACGTTAGACCAAGTGCGTAAAATAGGTATTGAGGTTTGCGAATGGCCCACAAAATGCCCGCTAGAACCGTGGCCCCAAATCCAGCATAATGCTTCCAGGTCAAAGCCAAATCTGTGGTGGCAGCCGTATAAACAGAATAAATCTGGACAGCAATTAGAACAAGTACGATTAATCCGTAGCCGTAAAACTCTTTTAATTGAGCACGTTGCATAGAGGTAGTAGTTACGATAAGCGATCAATATAATGGATAAAAATACGCCAAAAACTACTACACTTATAGACTAACAGCTACTATTTTTTCGAGAAGCCTTCGTTAAAAAATACAACTAAGCCATCTTTCCCGGCCACAATAAGGTCTTTACGACCGGTTTTATGCAAGTCAGCCACAGCAAAGTAAATTCCTGTTCCCTTGCCAACACCTGCCTGCCCATACGCAATATCGTGCTTCACGAATTGTTTTTTCGAGGCATCCCAAGTAAAATAGTACAGGCCAACAGGATCTTCTTCGCCGGGGTCTCTACCGTTGTGCGCCCGGAAGCGTTTACCGGTTAGTAGCTCAGGGCGTCCATCGCCCGTAATATCAATCCACTCCAGACAATGGTATTGTGAGTTTTTGTCATCGATCAGGTGCTTTGTCCAGGCGCGTTGCCCGTTGGCGTCGCGAGTTTGTTCGTACCAGTGCAGGCCGTAACTGTGCCCCTGCCCTACAATAAGGTCATTCTGTTTATCGCCATTCACATCGGCCACAATAATGGGCACACTAGCCGTGCCAAAGGCAAACTCTTTATGCAATGTCCAGGGACCAGACTCCCGATTTTCAGGGGCCTCAAGCCAGCCATCGCTAACAATCAGATCACCCCGACCATCGCCGTTCACATCGCCAAAGCCGAGGCCGTGTCCCTGCGTTGGCGCCACCGTAACGGTTTTGAATACGCCTGGACTTACCAGCTTAAGGTATTTGAGGGGATGATTGGGATTGTTAGGCACAATGTCAACGGTGCCATCGCCATCTATATCCCAGGCTCGGGTTGTTTCTACATTACCCACCTTCCCAATCTCATGCAAGGGCCACTGACTGTCTTTCTTCGCCGGATTTTCGACCCAACGCAGCGTCTGGTCAAACCACCCACCCGTTACGAAATCCAGACGTCCATCGCCATTGACATCGAGTGGAATGGTCGAGAAATCGTCATAATATTGGTCTTTACGCGGCTCGTTTCCAATGAGATGCCGGTTACGAAAACGAGGACCTTCATACCAGAAATCACCGGATACGATGTCTAGCGTGTCATTTTTATCGACGTCAAACACCCCCACCGATTCATAACTTTCGGCGGCAACAAAGTAGCGGTTAAAGCGAAGTGTAGGTTCAGGAGCAGTTGCACCGACAAGGGCGAATAGTACCAGAAGGCCACTAAGAGGTCGAAGCATAGGTGAGTTGGTTATGTATTGTCGGGCTTTGCTACATTATCTTATAACACTAGTTGGTCAGAAGAAGAGTAGATGAGCCGGTAAGATTGATTCAGGAAATGAGACTGAGTTACGGTTAACCCTGCCGTTATGAAAAAAGTGATCCTTGTTCAATTCATACTCTACGTAAGTGGGGGTTTCTTATTTTCCCCAACATCGGCCTGTTGCCAACAGCCGACGGACTCTCCTTTCAAGAGTTCGTTCAGGCGCTCTCCCAGTATCTCTGATGAATCAGGAAAACCCAGAAGCATGAGAACCTGGTATTTCCCTCCCGAAAAATTTATCGACAGTTCACTAACAAGAGTGCGAGTTCCGAAAGATCAGGTTACTGAAAGCATGCGCACTGACCCTAATTATTATTTCCTTCCGGGCGAGCTTGTTCTAGCATCAAGAGTCAAAACCCGAATTGATACCTTCAAGCTCAACTGGTTTTCGTATGACCTTTACAAGCTACGAGAACCTGTCCTATCTAATTTTCCGCTGGAGAAAGAAGTCTATCGATTTACCTTGCTCAGATCATTCCATCCCCCCGTAGTGATTTCACTGGAAAAGAAAGGGGATAAGATTCGTTTGTATAGTAAAGTAGCCCGTAAAATGCCCGAATTTCCAGGTAGGAATTACATGTCACGGAATGGTAAAATCCATATAGCAGACAGTACATCCCAAATACCATTTAAAGTGAATAAGTCGAAACGCCTTTCCAAGGCTACTTACGACGAGTTTATTCAATTAATGATGAGTCTAAAGGTTTTATACAGTTCCCCATTAGGTTTTAGCAAAGTGCTTGGGACTGATGGCTCAGAGTTGATTTTAGAAACGCATCGGCCAGATGGCTATTACTTCCTGGTTCGCTGGAGCCCCAACCTTGATCAGCCAATTCGCATTATCGGGAATTATCTACTCAATCTTAGCGATGCACACGAGATCCCTTATTGATTCATTATGTAGACCTCCATCGCCAGCGGCCTGATCTTCGTACTATGCGTTTTTGCTTCTGCCAACTCCTAATAAGGCTACACCAGCAAGTATCGAAAGATTGTTAATGACCGAGCATCATGAAGAGGCAGCTCTGGCATCAAAGTGTTTCTCGAAGCTACGGATTTGCGTGCTTACCTGACCACACTGTTTATTAAAAATATCAGTTCCCCTATCCTGTCATACTGCTTGTGTCCTGAAAGACACTAGCGTTGGGAATTACTACTCGAAGAAGGCAATCGACTTGTCGTTAAGTGGCCTCCTGCTAAATAGTACAATCATATATCCGATCAATCTAATCTGATTTTTAGGTTTCTAACACCTTAGCTGAAATAGCTGGTATCCGTATCACCATACATTCAATCGATCAAATGTTAATCTAATGTTAGTAATTTATACCTATCGATATTATTAAAAACATACACTTTTACCCAAAGAAGGCTAAGCTCAACTACTCAGACAGTTAGCCAGTATTTTTAATAACTTATTAACTATGGCTTAATTATTTTCTAATTACAACGAGTAGAAATGGGTTATATACTAGTTTTGACGCGTAGAGTCCAATTATTTTTTAATCTATTTAGTACATTTTTAATCTCCGTTTACGCTCAAACCTAAGCATTAATGATCACAACTTCTATGAAAAAACACTTACCTCCTCAACCTTGGTTTGGCAGGCAGTTATATCGCTCGGCAACGCCTTTGCTACTGGCATTTAGCTGTCTTAACCTAACCTATGCAAAGACCCCCACTGATCGGGGCAACATAACAACCGTTGCAGACAGGACTCTGACAGGACAGGTTAGCGATGAGAAAAATGAAGCGTTACCGGGCGTAAGTGTCATTATTAAAGGAACACAGCGTGGTACCGTTACGGATGCCAATGGTCGTTATCGGCTAGACATACCTGATGGTACATCTACTCTTGTATTTTCGTTTGTAGGCTACCTTCCTCAGGAAATTCAGGTTTCCAACCAGGCTTCGGTGAATGTCAGTTTGAAAACAGACAGCAAAGTGTTGGATGAGATTGTAGTTATTGGTTATGGTACAACCAAAAAATCAGATCTTACCGGTGCTGTTGCTGGCGTAAAAGAAGCTCAACTCATGGAGCGTCCAGCCCCTTCGCTGAACCAGGCTCTATCGGGTCGTATGCCGGGCGTACAGGTGAACAACAACTCAGGTCGTCCTGGTGGTCGTACAACCGTTCGTATTCGCGGATTTAGCTCGATTAACTCGTCGAACAACCCGCTTTATGTAATCGACGGTGTGATGCTGCCACAAGGTACAGGTGACCAGTTCAGTAACCCAATCGACTATATCAACCCAAACGATATCGTCAATGTTGAAGTACTGAAAGATGCTTCGTCAACAGCTATCTATGGTGCTCGGGGCGCTAACGGCGTTATCCTGATCTCAACCAAGAAAGGGAAAGCTGGTGAAAGCCGAGTTACTTACGACACTCAATTCAGTGTAAACACTATTGGACCAAACAAGCCTCAGGTGTTGAACGCCAAAGAATATCTGGCAACTGAAGATCTGGCATACGCGAACATGGCGAAATTTGACCCTGCTGGCTGGGCTGCTGGTAAATGGACTTATCTTGACCCAGTCGTTCGTCGGAAGGCGTTCAGTGCTGCACACCCAGGTGTTTTTGATGCGAACCTGAACCCACTGTATGATACTGACTGGTTCAAAGAATCGTCGCAGAATTCACTTTCGCAAAACCATCAGTTGGGCTTCAGCGGTGGTAACGAACGTACACAATATGCACTTTCGCTCAATTATCGGGATGATCAAGGTCTTATCAAGACCTCGTACATGAAACGCTATTCTGGCCGTTTCTCCATTGACGATCAGGTAAAAAGCTGGCTCAAAATTGGCGGTACGCTGAGCTATAACAACCAGAATGAAAACCTGGTGGATATCAATGACGCAGTAGCCCGGCAAATTGTGGAAGACTTCCCATTCCTGCCTGTTCGTTACCCTGACACAGGCGTATTAGCTGAAAACCGCGACTATCCCTATGCGGAGGGAACAATGAGTTCAGTCCACCGTCTGCTAGACCGGAAATACATTCAGGTTACCCAAACGGTAATCGGTAGCTTATACACCAATATCAATTTCGGTAAAGGGCTGGAAATGCGTACTGTTTTAGGGACCAACGTTCAGACCCAGGAAGTTAACCAGTCGCAAACCCGTACCCTGAACATTGGTGGCAATGGTAATGCTTCGACGCAAAGTACCCGGACTTCGTTCTGGTCGTTGGAAAACTACTTGACTTATAACAAACAATTCGGTCAGGACCACTCGTTCACGGGTTTGTTGGGTATCTCTTGGCAGGAAACGAATGCGTTCAGAATGAATGGTAGCGTTAGTGGTTTTGCTACCGATTATTTTGGTTATAACAACTTAGGAGCTGGTGCTACTAACCCATCTGTTGGTTCTGACGCATCACGGTTTGCCTTTAACTCGTATTTCGGTCGTATTAACTACGGTTATAAAAACAAGTACCTGTTCACAGCTACAGGCCGGGCCGATGGTTCGTCTAAATTCGGGGAAAACAACAAATTCGCGTTCTTCCCATCAGCAGCTTTAGCATGGCGTATTTCGGAAGAAGACTTCCTGAAAGGCAATTCGATTATCTCGAACATGAAACTGCGTGGTAGCTATGGTTTGACAGGTAACTCGGAAATTCCCCCTTACCAGTCGCTTTCGACCTTAAACTCGAACTACGCTGCCGTTTATGGCAATACGAAAGTGAGCGGAACGGGTATTAACCGATTAGCTAACCCAGATCTGAAATGGGAAAAAACCGCACAAACTGACGTAGGTTTGGAAATTGGTTTGTTCAAAGGACGGATTAACGTAGAATTGGATTACTACTACCGCCTGACAACAGATATGCTGCTTGATGCGCCTGTACCACAATCGAGCGGTTACGCAACTATCCGCCGGAACGTAGGTTCGATGGAAAACAAAGGATTTGAGTTCGGTATCAATACGGTGAACATCAACAAGGGAAATTTCACTTGGAATACGTCGTTCAACCTCTCGCTTAACCGGAACAAAGTGTTGTCGCTGGCTACCCCATCTGATATCTTCGGTGTGGGTGGACCTAACTTTACCAACCAAACCAACATTATCCGGATTGGTGAGCCCGTGGGAGCATTCTGGGGCTTAACTCGTGTAGGTGTATGGAGCGAAGCTGAGCGCGATCAGGCTGCTCAATTTACCAGCTACCGGAATGGTCTGACGATGTTGCCTGGTGACATCAAGTATTTAGATGTAAATGGTGACAAAGCGATTACCGATGCTGACCGTAGCATTATTGGTAACGGTAGCCCAAAAGGCTGGGGAGCTATGACGAACAACTTCAAGTTGGGCAACTTCGATGCCACGCTCGAATTGCAGTACATGTACGGTAACGACGTTCTGCTCATGAACCTGCACCCAAGCGAAGACCGCCAAGCACTGGCGAACAGCTACAAATCGGTACTGAACGCCTGGACTCCAACCAATCAGAATACAATGATTGCTCAAATCCGGGATACCCGTGCTGGTTACGTAACGAACGTAGATAGCCACTGGATCAAGAATGGTTCGTTCCTACGCGGTAAAAACTTACTGGTAGGCTATACCTTCCCAGCTGCGCTGACCAACAAGATGAAAATGAACCGGCTACGTGTGTACGCTTCGGCTCAGAACTTCTTTCTGTTAGTAGAAGATCCAATCATTGGCGATCCAGAAGTAACGCCAACCAACCAGGGTACTACCAGCAGTGCGTTCTCGCAAGGCGAAATCTGGCACAACTATCCAAAACCAACCACGTACCTGTTAGGTCTTCAGATTGGCCTGTAATATGTCAGTCGTTTGCTTCGCGTTGTTCCTTAACGACGCGGAGTAAGTGGCCTGAATACACTCATTTCAAATTCTTTGATTCCTCATTCAATTATGAGACATACACTGGTAAAAAATATAAGTAAGGCCTTACTAGGTGGACTGATATTGGTCGGCCCTGTTGGTTGTACAGACTTCTTAAAAGAGCAGGCACCGTCAAACCTGACTTCCGACAACTTTTATACCATCCCTGACCACGCTGAAGCAGCTATTGCTGCAACCTATGCTGGTCTGCGCTTTATGGGTGATGGGGCTGGTATTTTCTCCAGCAACTGGCAGCTATTGGAAGCCCTAACAGGTACTTCTACGACGGAAACCGCTCAAAACTCTGACTTGAATAACCTGTACGGGTTAGTTCATGACGGCAATACAGCTCACGTCGTTAACTACTGGAATGGTCTGTATAAAGTAATTGCGCAGGCTAACCAGACGATCGATAAAGTACCAGCTATCACCCCTATGGATGCTGCTCAGAAAGCTCGTATCCTCGGTGAGGCACGGTTCCTACGGGCTTCGGCTTACTTTACGACGGTTCAATTATGGGGAGACATCCCACTGATTACCAAACCACAAACAGCTGCTTCGGCTGACTTCCTACCTTCGCGTACCAAGGTAGAGGATGTGTATAAATTGATTGTTGATGATTTAGTAGCAGCTGAAGCAGCAGGTCTGCCTTGGATGGATGTAACCAACGGACGGGTTACTCAATCGGCGATCAAAACGCAATTGGCGAAGGTATACCTGACTATGGCAGGTTATCCGCTTAACAAAGGAGCTGCGTACTACAAACTGGCTGCCGATAAAGCCTTTGAAGTGATTACGTATGCCAATGCAAACCCTACTACAATTAACCTGTTTACGAACTACAACGACGTACACAGTGAAGCGAAGAAGAATCAGCTTGAGCACCTCTTCATGATTCAGTACAATACTGTAGTAGCAGGTAACCCAATGGATAATATGTATCCAAACTTTAAGCCAGTTACCTACAATGGTCCTGGTGGAACGGGTAGCACAGTGCCAACACCTACCTTCTACGCTTCGTACGAAGCAGGCGATTTACGGGCCAAGGATCAGGATGGTTATTTCTATACCACCTACTATACCAACGGTAATGGTGCACCATTCGCATTAGGCGCTCCTTATGTGTTTAAGCATTTCAACCGGACAGCCAACGGTACTTCTGGGGTAGCAGGTACTCGTCAGAATAACCTGAACGTACCACAGATTCGTTACGCTGAAACCCTGCTGATTTATGCTGAAGCGCAAAATGAAGTAGGCGGTCCTACACAGGCGGCTTATGATGCGATGAAGCGTATTCGCGATCGGGCTACGTTAACCACGCCTGCCATTGGTACTTACACACAAGCTACCTTCCGGGAGGCTGTATGGCGGGAACGCTGGCATGAGCTGTGCTACGAGCAGATTACTTGGTTCGACATGGTTCGTCTTCGGAAAGTGTACAACGAAAAAACCAATGGTTTCGACAATTTCGTTGGTCACATCAACCTGAGTTCGAATCAGGCTTTACAGGAAAAACACCTGTTGCTGCCTCTGCCAAAACAGGAAATGTTGAACAACCCGAATTTGAGACCACAAAATCCAAATTATCCAGGTGTTTAACTACTATAAGTAAGACAAACTCAACTCCTCATCTAGCTTTAGATGAGGAGTTTTTTTATGGCCTCTAGCCCACCAATGTTTTTCGATAGGCACTCGGCGTTTGGCCTGTTACAGCTCGAAATGTCTTATTGAAATATGACAAATTATTAAACCCAACGGCAAAACCTACATCCGCAACAGTCCGGGCAGAGTGCAGCATTCGTCGGGCCTGGTTGACACGATATTCATTGACAAAGTCGGTAAACGTTAAGTGAGTCATGCGTTTGAAGTAGCGGCAAAAGGCAGGAACAGTAAGACTGGCCAGATCAGCTACGGCATGAATGTCGACAGGTTCGGCATAATGCTGCTCCACATACTGACAAACCCGATTAATGCGCTCCTGCTCCTTTGTATTTAACTCAAATTGAACCCCATTGGCATGCAGTGGTTCGGCGTCAGGAGCATCGGCTAAATAGTGTAATATCCGCAACAGAGTGAGAAATCGCTCGAATGAAGGCTGACTGGGCAGCTGCTCCAGCCAAGGCCCAACTTGCTGTTTGGTGACTGAGCCGAATGTAAGCCCCGTATGCCCACGTTCAAATAACCGTTTAATTACCGCTAATTCAGGCTTTTGCAAAAACGGTTCGCCCATGAAATCGTCGCGCATTTGCACCACAATCTCTTCATACTGCCCTTCTTTTCCATAGCTAAAATTGAGGTGCGGTAAATTTGGCCCGATAAATACCAATTCGCCCGCTTCATAGGCCGACACATTCGTCCCTACCCGTCGCTGACCATTCCCAAAAGGAATATAAACAATCTCGTATTCCGGATGATAGTGCCAATACACCCGACAGGTTTCGGCTTCCGTACTATGAATTACCCGAAAGGAACTACCTGCTTCGGGTTCTATTTTCTCAAATTGAAGTTTCATAAAAAAAGGGGTAAAGGGAGGAGGGGACGAAAGGGAGGAAGGAAATTCGAAAAGACAGGTAATATTTCTCCTCTCTTCCCTTTCCTGCCCCTCCTCCCTTTTCTCCTTTTCCAGTGAAACCGCAAGCTTGTTTTAATCGTTTATATAGTAACAGAATCCAAGATTGATACAGCATGAAACGAATTCATTTATACGCGCTTAGCCTGCTTTTACTGGCGGGTTGCGCACAAGGCCAATCTAAAGATTACACCCCGGCGAAGCTTCCTACGCTTAAACCTGGCGAAGCCGTAGCAACCTTTGCTGGTGGCTGCTTCTGGGCACTCGAAGAAGGTATGAACCAACTCAAAGGCGTTCATGAAGTCATTTCGGGTTATGCTGGTGGCAACGTTAAAAACCCAACCTACGAGCAAGTTGGAACCGACGAAACCGGCCATGCCGAATCAGTTCAGGTTTACTACGATCCCAAAGTGATCAGCTACTCGCAGTTGCTTGATGCTTTTTTCGCAGGCCACGATCCCACCACGCTAAATCGACAAGGTCCCGACGTTGGTCGTGATTACCGCTCTGTGGCCTTCTATCGGACTCCCGAAGAAAAAGCTGAAATCCTGGCAGCCATCAAGCGGACCAATGACTCTAAGCACTATGCCAATCGGGTCGTAACCGAAGTAACGCCAATTACGGTTTTCTACCCAGCCGAGAACTACCATCAGAACTACTTTGCCTTGCACCCCAATCAGCCTTACATTCAGAGCGTGTCGCTGCCAAAGGTCGAAAAGTTGCGCAAAGCAATGGTCGGGCACCTCAAAAATAATACAGCGTTAACAATGTTAGAATAGATATTGACTACAAAAAGTCAATACAGCATCAATATACGCTAATAGATTGCAATAATAGCCGGTCTGGACCGGCTATTATTGCATTATGAATACAACTGCCTCATTAACTAAATCACACCGGAATCCTTTCATCCAAAATCTGCTGACATTCTTTCTGAATCGGCAGGCGCTGGCTGTTGGATTGGTATTCGCATCAGACAGTATCCTGCTCGGAAGTTGGGTAGCACATATTCCGCATGTTAAAGAAACGCTCCATATTTCCGACGCTGGTTTAGGGTTAACGCTTTTTGCAATGCCCATTGGCTTGCTTGTTATGAATCCGCTGACGGGCTGGATCGTTGCCAAATTAGGTGAGGCACGAGCCTGTTTCTGGTCGGCGGTAGGGGTTGCACTGGCCGTTTGTATCCCTATTAATGCGCCAAACACAATTGTCATGGCGCTGGGTTTATTTTTATTAGGCCTGTCGAGTGCGTTGATCAATGTGGCCATGAATACCTGCGCCACGAATGTGGAACGTAAAGAAGGTATTGCCATCATGTCGTCCTGTCATGGCATGTGGAGCTTGGGCGGTTTGTTGGGTTCCGGTATTTCGGGGGCTGTTATCGCGTTGCACGTATCTCCTCAGATCCATATGGCGGTAATAACGGGCCTGGTACTTCTTGCCACCTTCCTCCTACAACCTACGCTCCAAACCATTCCATCAAGCAGCCGTACCGAGTCGGGCGAGAAAGCCGGATCGTCGTTTGTGATGCCTAATCTGGATTTGCTCTTGATGATTTTTATTGGGTTGGCCGTAGCGATGGGTGAAGGCGTAGCGTTGGATTGGAGCGCAGTTTATTTACACGAAACGCTCGGAGCCAGCAGTCAGATTGCTGCGCTGGGTTTTGGTGCTTTTTCGTTGACAATGACCAGTCTGCGTTTTTTTGGCGACGCCATCATTCCAAAAATTGGAGCTAAACGCTGGCTTCAACTAGGGAGTCTTCTAGCCGCATCGGGGCTGGCTTTCGCAATTGCCCTTCCTTACCCGCCAACTGCATTAATAGGCTTTGCCTTATTAGGAGCTGGTTGTTCACTCGGCGCACCGATTCTGTATAGTGCTTCTATGCGCGTACCGGGTATTCCACCGGCAGCTGGTTTGGCCACGTTTGCTACCTTCAGTTTCATTGGATTTCTGGCCGGTCCGCCTGTTATTGGGTTCGTCTCCGAAGCATTTGGGCTTTATTATGGCTTGGGGTTTGTCGCCGTTATTCTTCTTATTTCAGCAGGGTTATCTCGGATTGTGAAGTTATTCTAATGAATTAATATAATTCAAGATAAGCCAGTCATTCATAGCCATATCTTGAAGATGGCATATGAATGACTGGCTTATCTTTGTCTTTTACCGGTCAAAATGCGTAGTATTGTTAGTCAAACGTAATCAACAAAAGTCATGTCAGTAGCCGTTGCAACAGTACCAACTAGGCGAAGGAAATCGGGAGTGCCATCCTACCTGATTTACGAAACGCTGAATGGACGTGCTTTGTATTACCGTGGTTACCGCGATGTAACAACTGGGAAAAAGACCCCCGCCGAAATTATGGGTAGCAGTTCATTGCAGGCTACTTTGGTAGCTACTTTAGTTATGTTTTTGGGTAGGGTTATTAACAGGAAGAAGTATTTAGTTGTCACCAACGAGTCGGGCATTCACCTCGACAAAGGCAATAATCTATCTAACGATATTGCCATTTTCGATAAATCGTCGGGCCTCACATTAACTGATAAATACTTTACTATTCCACCCAAAATTGCCATTGAAGTAGATGTGCGCATTGAACCCGAAGAGTTTTCGGGTAAGGAATCGGGCTATGTGTATGAGAAAACCGAGCGCTTACTTGAGTTTGGCGTCGATACCGTGATCTGGATTACAACACAACCCAAAAAGATATTTGTAGCTACTCGTACCTCTCCCTGGCTTACCCAAAACTGGGATGCTACAGTACCTGTACTGGACGATGTTAGTCTGAATTTAGCAGCCTTGCTAGTTGAAGAAGGCATTGAGTTTTAACCCCGCCATCCTCAACAATTCACGCACATTAAGGCACCAACACTAACCGTTTTCCACCGGTTTCGCTCTGATTCCAGGCCCGTTCTACATTACTTAAAGCCACCGCTTCTGTCTCTATTTTTAATTTCCCAGTCGCGATCAGGTCAAATAGCTTTGGAAGGATTTCGGTCGGCACTTTTTGCATAACTTCCTTTGGAATACTTCCTCCCCCAACACCATACAACTCAATAGCGGCACTTCGTAAAACACCCGAAGCCAATTGAATAGTAGGCCCAGCCATTTCACCAACAGTTACATATCGTGTCCGATGGGCCTCGGCCATAAAATCGTTACCCGCAAGTACACTCAATATCAGTTCGGCGGGGTGCCCCCAAGTATAATCGATAACAACATCAAAAGGGAGTTCTCTCTGTTCGGCCTTTAGCGCAGCTTGCAAATCAGCGTCAGATTGAGCCAGCGAAATGACTACGTCAGCTCCTAAGTCGGGTAATGTGGCGAGTGCTTGCGGATTTCTGCCGGTAGCTATTACTTTTCCGGCCCCAAAGTATTTGGCCAGTTGGATCGCTATTTTTCCCGTAACTCCAGTTGCTCCATTTATTAGTACCGTTTCCCCCGGTTGTAATCCAGCCCGATAATATAGCGAGAACCAGGCCGACAATCCCGGATTAGGCAATGCTGCCGCCGTTATATAATCGATGCCATCCGGCAAGACAACGTAACCTCCTTTCCGAACTAATGCTTTTTCAGCCATTGTACTGCCAGCATAAAAAGCATATACTCGTGAGCCATCTGGCAATTCGCCTACGCCATCTGTACCCACAATGGCCGGTAGTTGCTTAGAACGGTCGTAATGTGAACCTCTCGCCTGCGACTTATCGATATTCTTGATCGATGCGGCTTGCACCGTCATCATCAACTCGTTTTCAGATTGTATGATAGGATCGGCAACCTCTTCGTAACGGGGTGTTTCGCCAAATTGATGAATTACTGCGGCTTTCATAGTCGTCGTGTTTTTGTTACGACAAAGGTCCGTTGGCCCAGTGTCGTTGCACGATAACAATTGTTAAGAAATACCGCGAACGATTGAGAAAATCTATTTTTTGTCAATTAATACCTTGTTCCGAATTCGGCTCAATGAGACCGGGGTGATACCCAGATACGAAGCTATATAATGTTGTGGCACTCGCTGAACGATGTGCGGGCTATCGGCCAGCAATTCGAGGTAGCGCTCTTGTGGATTGTTTTTAATGCGCGACAGAAAAAGCTTGGCGTAGTGGTGCATCCGCTGCAAAATATGATACTGAAATAACTCCTGATACCCTGGAAGCTCTTGCATGATCAGCTCCATATTCGCTTTGGAAATCACCACCAATATACACGGCTCAATACTTTCGATACTAAACAAACTCGGCTGCCCAGACTGGAAACTCTCAATTGACGACACGCCATAGTTTTCGAAGAAGAACTGAAATGTCACATCTTTGCCGTTGTTATTGAACCAAAGACGCAGGCATCCTTTCTTGATGAAGTAAGCGTTTGTAGAAACATCGCCCTCCTGCAACAACGTTGTTTTGGCTGGTATCGTTATCTCCTCAAGCAAGTGGCTATACGCTCCCCAATTCATACCGAAGTCAGACAATTGGTCATTAAGCATAGCGCATTATTGCTTAGGTATCCCAGCGCCCCAGAAAATGGCGTTTTGGAAAATTTTCACAAACGCATCATTCCTGAACAAGTCCGGATGGTGTCCCATGAAGATATACACATTGCGGGCTTTCATGTGCTCGTTCGACCAGATTACGGGATGATCGCCCCCCATTTTTATATTCGAATCGGGTGAGTAGGTCGATTCATCGACGGTAGCTAACACCTTTACGTTAGGTCGTGGATTTTTGTTATAGGTGTACCATTCCTCTTTTTCTACCTCGAACGAAGCCGGTACACCTTTCATACACGGATGCGATTTGGCCTCTACCTGCACAGTTGCCTTAGCAAAACTGGCAATGTAATTCTTGTAACGAATCCCACCCATAAACTCCGAAAACCAGGGCCACATGGCATAACCATCAAACTCTCCGAGCAAAGACGCATGGTGGAATCCTACCCAACCGCCCCCTTTCCCTTCGGTAATGTATTTCTGAAATGCGGCTTTTGCTGTGTCTGTCCACATATAAGGCGGATAGTTCAGTTGAATGAATAACTGATAATTTGCTAGAAAAGCATCGTTGATTGGCTCTGTATTTTCAATGTAATCAATCGTAAAATTATTGGCTGATGCAACCTGCGCGAGCCATTTCTTTGCTTCGGCAACAAAAGGCGCATGAACTCCTCCGTTCTTCTCTGCAATAGCGACTACCCGAAATCTGGGTTTCGCTGATTGAGCACATGTTGACGTAGTGCCTCCAGCAAGGAGCGAAATCGTAAAAATCAAGGTAGAAAAATAGAGTAGCAAACGGTATCTCATGCGGTTTAAAAATTGTATCTATTTGAATTTTTCTTTTCACTATATCTACACAGAAAAAATACTCATTATCAAACCATTAACAGAGCTTATCGAATCAAACTAAGAGGTCCCTGCTTCTGATCAATCTTGACTTTCTTTCCGTGGTGTAATTCATATTGAACACTCCAGGCATATACACCTATTTCACAAGGCTTGCCCCGATAGTACCCATCCCACTGAAACGGTTGAGTTGTTGTCCTGTAAATCACCTCACCCCACCGATTGAAAATCGACAGCGATGTGATCTTGATATCACCACAACCATAGGTCAAAAATACATCATTCTGCCCGTCGTCATTGGGTGTAAAGCTATTGGGTGCGTAAAGAATGCAATCGCAGGCACCGTAATCAATCTCGATTGAATCCGTTACGGTAGCGCAATCATTACGAACGCTGGCCCAAAATACGCCGGAAGTATTTACAGTTCGATCTCTTGTTGCATACTGATCCTGCCAGGAAAATTTACCTTCGGCCACAATGGGCTTTATGGTAAACGTCTCGGCCCCACAAAGCTCTTTATCTGGCCCTAACTCTAGTTGGGGAGGTTTTATGTAGCGTACCTGAATTGTGTCGGTAGCTACGCAATTGGCCTGCGTGACGGTGATTGAGTATTGCCCCTGCTGCCTGACCCTATAGGTCGTTTGTGCGGAACCATCCTGCCAACGATACGTAGCCGCAGGGGCTGAAGGAACACTTAATTGCATCTCCATTCCATTGCAAAGGGTAGTATCAGCTCCCAGATCAAAATCAAGGGCATAATCAACCTTGATTGAATCATGTAGCGTTTTACAACTGGTAATAACCGTGACTGAATACTTACCTGGCTTAGTTACCTGTAAGGTTGGTTTGATGCTGCCATCGTTCCATTTATAATCCGCAGCGCCGGGCGTTGTGGCATCGAGCAAAAGTGTATTTCGGCGGCTGCACAAGGTTGTATCGTTACCTAGTTCAAGGTTAGTAGGTGTCAGCAGAACATCATCAACAAACAGGTAGTAATAGCCCAGAAACGGCGGAGCTTTATAGAAACTACCAATTGTCAGGTATTCCTCCCCGCCTTTAGCATTAACAACCCCGGATATTTTCTGCCACTGCAATGAAGAAACACTCGCTTTGGGCGTCCGATCAAGAATTTGCGGATTGGCAGTCAGCATGTCGGTGGTAGTACCTGTAAGTGGCTGTTTTGAGACATAAGCCCCAATGGTTTCCGTAATGTATTTGGCAGGCGTATTCGTTGCCACATACATCTCAAAGTAATAACACTCATCGGCCTTGAGGGGATGTGTTAGTCGCACACCTAAATATTCTTCCCAATCCTGATCGAAGTATAAATGGGCAACCCCCTGCCCCGAATGCGGAGGCAAAATGAGCTGACCAAAATCAAAACAATGGTGATAGAAATCAGGGGTGGCTTTATTCGGATTGTACCAGGGGGTGGCTTCTATTAACTGATTATCGTGGGTGGGGCAATTTCGGTAATTCTCAAAGCTCCCATTCGGAACAAGGTTTTGGCCCTTAGCAATCCCCGGCAGGATGATTGCAAGCCAACCTAACATCCAAATAAGGCTTCGCTGCATAGCCGTACTGTGTGCTATCTGTGAGTTTAGGAATCGCCTTCGGTACTTCCCGAAAAAGGGTATCGAATATACGAAATACTTGCACAGATTGGATGTAAGACTCAGCTAATCATACATCTACAGCTTCCGTTCTTCGGCGCTGGCACGTATTAATTTGTCGAGCCGGCTGAGTTGGGTAGCCAATTGTTTGGCCGACATGATCCAATTAATCATTTGTTTTTTGTACCAGGGGGCCTGTTTCTGGAAAAACGTCCACGCATCTTCATTGGCCTTAAATGTCGCATCGAAATCGGCAGACAAGATTATTTCATTCTTTTGTTCGTAGGTATAAATTTTAGATTTACTTTCCTCCCGTTTAGCAAACGCAGCCACGCCCGCTGGATGCATCAATCCTTGCTGGGTCAACGCTTCGATCTTAGCCATATTGACTGCACTCCAGATGCTTTTCGGTTTCCGGGGAGTGAAACGAATGCAATAACTGTCGGCATCAACAGACCTACGCACCCCATCGATCCAGCCGAAGCACAGCGCTTCATCAACCGATTGCGACCAGGTCATGCTTGGTTTTCTTGAACCAACTTTATAAAATCCGACGAGTAATTCGGTTTCCTGATGATGATTTTCAGCCAACCATGTTCGAAAGTCAGCCGATGTGGGGAAGAATGTTGGTGTCATTGGTTCAGTCCGATGCTGGTGGGCAGTCCATCAAGGCTAACTAAATTTTTTTCCCTGATATATTCCTGAAGTCCTTCTTCACCTTTCTTTTCTGCCCAATTAAAGTGAATATCTCGCTCACCAGCATAGTCGAATAAAGGAACTCCAAAACCGCACGAGGTTTGTACTAAATCGATCTCGGCCACAATAAGCTGGCGTGTGCTTGGGTAAATTGTAAAATGGGGAGCATACTCATTCCATAATTCCGTATTGGGTAGTACAGTAAAGCCTTTACCATACAATCGGAGGATGTTTGGAGCGCCCTCAAACGAGCAAAACATAAGCGTAATACGCCCATTTTCGAGCGTATGCGCCGAGGTTTCGTTGCCGCTACTGATCAAATCCATATAGGCCACTTTGGTATCCGATAAAACCCGGAAACAGTCGAGTCCTTTGGGCGATAGATTGATATGTCCATCAGCACTTAGTGGAGCTGTAGCGACGAAAAAAATATGTTGCTCCTCAATGAATTTCTGATGAGCAGGCTTAATGGAATCGTGAAATTTCCCCATGATCTAATTTCCCAGATTATTAAAATCAAACCAACGCTTTATGCGCAGATTGATAAATCGTTTCAAGTACATCTCATTCAAAAACGTATTCGACCAGTTGTCGAAGCGCTCACACTGAACCCCGACATAAAAGAAATAAATGCTTTCGGCCAGCATCGGTAAGAGTCTTTTCTCCTCATCACTAATTTCCGTAACAGACTCGTAACCGTGCAGAAAGCTTTCTTTCTTTTTCTCAAATTCAGCCAAGTCGGTTTCGGTGCTATGAATTTGGAGAATGTAGTAGGCAATGTCGAGCGCCTGTAACCCATTGCCACAAAAATCAAAATCGAACAGTGTTACTGTACCATCACTGGCAATATTCAGGTTATCGAACCAGATATCCAGATGCACTCCACCCTGACGAGTTTTACGATAATCAATACGTTCAAATTCAGCCAGCATATACCGCTGAGCCGATTGCATAAACTGAAATTCGGGGGTTTCGGCAGGAAGAAATGGCTTTAGCTTTTCAATCGGATCAATCAGTAAAACGTCGGGCGTATAGGTTATTCGCTCCAGCGCCAAGTTGTGCGTCATTTGGTGAAAACGGGCCATAATCTGCCCGATTTGAAAATGCACCTCCTCCGAAAAATTCAATAATTTTTCACCATAGGCGAAAGAGAACAATACCCCAAACCGCTGCCCCTCTGGCGCATTCAATTTCTGAATATACGTCCCGGTCGCATCGGCAATGGGATACGAAACGGGTAGGCCATTTTCCTGTAACAGATTCAATAAGCGAATCTCTTCAGTAATCTGAATCTCGGTACGCCAATCCAGACTATATAGTCGAAAAATAACTTTTGTCGATCCATCGGTTACTAGATAGGAATGGTTGACGCCCGCTTTCAGCAATTGGCAGGACGTATCCGGGCCCAGGTTATACTGACGTTGTAAAAATTGAGCGAGGTGGGTTTTAGATAGAATCGATGAAGAAACGGGGAAGGGTTGCATGCTGTGTTTTTAACGGTTAATTCAGGCAGTTTTTAACGCAATAGGCGTTGGGCTGTCGTGGTAGCTTATACGAGCAGCTTCGAGTTGATAATAGTTGTGCAGACGCAACAACCTGAAAACACCCACAACCAGCACGACTCCAGTTAGTGGGGCCGTTACATACAACCAATAATCGGAATAAACCTGGCTAATTACGGCTGGCCCGAAACTGCGAGCGGGGTTTGTGCTGCATCCTGAAAATGGGGCTTCCTGCCAGACCATAAACGCATACAGAAAGGGTATCGTATAGGGCGTATAATTGCGCAGTTTTTTATTCCCCACAAACAAAAATAGGATGGTAATCAAGGCAATCGTGGCTAGCAATTCTCCCACAAAAGCAGCCAGCAAACCTGCGTTGCCGGGTTCCGTATTTCCATAGTGAACACTTTTCCCCTGATCGCCCCACAACAACAACGGCAGGCAACCAAGTACGGCCCCAATCATCTGACTACACACATAGCCAATCATAATCGGGGTTTTCATTTTACCCCGCAACCAGAAAGCTACGCTTACAGCCGGGTTAATGTGTGCTCCACTAATTCGACCAACCGGCGACAGGGTAATCAAACAGCCCGTGGTTCCAAAGAGGAAGCCGGTTACAGCTCGGCGCAGCGATTCGGATGGAATCAGGTCGATCATGACGCTACCTGTGCCCCAATTGAAAATAACGATGCTTAGGCCAACCGAAAGCAACAGGGCCGTTCCGATAAATTCAGCGCAGAAAAGAGCTAGTGTAGATCGAGTTGCTGTCATTTACCCAATTGTTGGTTTCCCACAAATATGGTCAATTACAGCGGAAAGGCCGTTTGTAGCGTCGTTAAGTTTTGATTAGCAGCGCATAACTTACTTGTTGGGGTCGTAGCGGGCGGCATCAATGATGGACCATAGGTGAATGACCCATCCCATTAGAATAAACCACAAAGCCCCCGCCAGGACAAATTGTAGAATAGCCATTAGCAAGCGGCCCTGTAACAGTTGGCCCAATCCCGGAATAAAGAAACTACAAAGGGCTGCCAGTACATTGCCGCCCGAACCTTGACCTGCCATTGGATTTGTTGTTTTGAGTATTTTACATTTCTTTTATTTTAAGCTAAGGCAACCTTGAAACTTATGTCCGCTTTCAGGGCTTTGAAGACTTTCAATACAGTTGCTATAGTCACATTATTTGCGCTACGTTCCAATTTTGAAATCTGAGCTTTTTGCACACCAATTAAGACACCTAACTGTTCTTGAGTGAGGTTGCGCTCCTGACGTACTCGTTTAATCATTTCCCCTAACAGATCGAGTTTTAGTTCAAACTCATATTGATCTCGCTTGGGCGTGCCAACCTTACCTATCATTTCATCTTTAATCTGATTCAACGAGTACAGCTGGGGTTTTTCAGTATTCATAATTCAAAATAATCTTGTCTTAGTTTTTCCGCTCTCAGCAATTCACTACTGGGTACTTTATCTGTCTTTTTTACAAAGCCGTGTGTTGCAATCACTAATGTTTCAGTACCATCTGTTTTATCCCAAAAAGCCAGTAGCCTGTATTGCAATCCATTGTATTTGGTTCTAAACTCCCAGATTGTATCCGTTAGTTTCTTGAATAACTTGGGATCATTTAGAACACTCGCTTTATCAACATTGTAAATGATTTTAGTACGTGCCTTTTCATCAAGATTACGAAGAAACGTTCGGGCATCTTCAAGGAATAGTACAGCAAATTTTACCTCCATTTGGATACTTCAGGAACAGGCTAAGAACGAAACAGGTTTCCTTTTATAGAAACATAAGACATAAAAAAGAACCAGAAGTAACACTCCTGGTTCTGATTAGTCTAGCTTATAATCCCAGCACTTTCTTATTAAATGCATCGTCAGCACCGGTTCCGGCGAAGTCGTCGAACGCTCGTTCGGTAACGCGGATGATGTGACTTTCGATGAAGGGAGCCCCTTCAGCAGCGCCTTGTTCAGGGTGTTTCAGCGCGCACTCCCACTCTAATACAGCCCAACGATCATAATCGTACTGAGCTAGTTTGGAGAAGATACCCGAGAAATCAACCTGCCCATCGCCCAGCGACCGGAACCGACCTGCCCGCTCAACCCAGCCCTGGTATCCGCCATACACGCCTTGTTTGCCCGTTGGGTTGAACTCGGCATCTTTTACGTGATACGCGTAAATACGATCGTGGTAGAAATCAATGAATTGTAGGTAATCCAGTTGTTGCAGCACAAAGTGACTTGGATCATAGTTGATACCCGCCCGTGGGTGATTACCTACTTTTTCAAGGAACATCTCGAAGGTAATACCGTCGTGTAGATCTTCGCCAGGGTGCAACTCATAAGCCAGATCAACACCTGCTTCATCGTAGGCGTTCAGGATTGGCAACCAACGATTTGCCAGTTCGGTAAAACCGGTTTCTACCAACCCAGCCGGGCGCTGTGGCCAAGGGTAGACAAACGGCCACAGCAACGCACCCGAAAACGTAGGGCTCGCTTTTAAGCCAAGGTTTTTGCTGGCTTTTGCGGTCATCAGCAATTGGTCAACCGCCCAGGCTTGTTGTTCTTTCGGTTTGCCCGCCAACTCAGCCGGACCGAAACCATCGAACATAGGCCCGTAAGCCGGATGAACGGCTATTAACTGCCCTTGCAGGTGAGTCGCCAATTCCGTGATTTCAACACCGATATCCGAGAGTTTACCTTTCAGTTCATCGCAATAGGTCTGGCTCTCTGACGCTTTTTTAAGGTCGATCAACCGAGGGTCCCAGGTTGGAATCTGGACACCTTTATAGCCTAAATCAGCCATGTATTTGGCGATGGACTCAAGCGAATTAAATGGTTCAGCATCGCCCAAAAACTGAGCAAGAAAAATGCCGGGCCCTTTCATTGTCTTCATGTCAAAGTAGATTATGCGTTAGAAAATAAACGCGGGAACGTAGAGTTTAAAAGAGAAACTTTATATACTTTTTTGTCATTCCGACGAAAGGAGGAATCTCGAACTTCCTTATTAGTCAAGCTTGAGATTCCTCCTTTCGTCGGAATGACAAAAAAATGTTCACTATCTAGATTTCCACCCAAGCCTGCTTGCGATTCGATTCCAGAATCTTCTCGCAAATCAGCAGTTCGCGGTAACCATCAGCGAAGGTTGGGAACGTTGGATTTTCGGGCATCTTCCCAGCGGCAATGGCATCGTAAACTTCCTTAAACAACTGCTTCGATGTATCAGGAAAACCTTCGTTATGGCCACCAGGGAATGAGATGACCGAACGAGCCTCAGGGTGGGCCAGCGATGGATCGCGCATGAACGATTGGTTAGCCCCATCGCGGTTACCGATCCACATTTCGTTCGGCGCTTCGGAGTTCCAGGCGTAGGTTTTCTTCGAACCAGCAATTTCCAGTTTCATCTGATTTTTACGTCCTGCCGATACCTGCGATACTGTAATAACACCCCGGTTGCCATTGTCAAACTTCAGCAATACGTTGGCGTGGTCTTCGGTATTGATAGGGACATCAGCGTAATCTTCAGGCTGAAGCATTTTACCCGAATACGTTTCGACGGGTTTTAATGGCTTCTTACGAAATTTATGAACCGTGTTGAAATCGGCCATAACCGCTACCGTTTTCAGGCCAGTGATGTATTCCAGGCTATCCATCAAGTGCGAACCGATATCGGCAATAGCGCGGGAATCGCCTGATTTATCGGGTTCCAGACGCCAGTTGTAATCGGTGTCATAGAAAAGCCAGTCCTGCAAGTACGATCCGATAATTGAGTAAACTTCGCCCAGGTCATCCTGCTCGCGCATTACTTTCATCTGGCGAACCAGCGGGTAGTAGCGGAGGTTAAAATGTACGGCGTTCACCAGACCGGTTTTCTTCGCCAACTCAACCAGTTCTTCGGCTTCGTGCAGGTCTTTGGCGAGTGGTTTTTCGCAGACAACGTGCTTACCCGCTTCCAGGGCCGCTTTCGATTGCGAATAGTGCAGGAAGTTAGGGGTACAAATGTGGACCACTGTAATGTCGTCCATTTTCAGGAGTTCATCAAACGTACAAGACCGTTCGATACCCAGTTGATCGGCTTTCTGACGAGCCAGTTCGGCCGTTACTTCGCAAAGGGCGAGAACATTGGTATTAGGCAGGCGACGCAACGCTTCGATGTGCGCGGGTCCGATAAATCCGGTGCCAACGACACCGATGTTAATTTTTTGCATGAGGGTTTAAAGAGCGAAAGAGTGAAAGAGCGAAAGAGTGAAAGAGTGAAAGAGCGAAATCATTCCGCTGTAAGCACTCTTTCATTCTTTCACCGCTCCGGCGGCCCGGTCTTTCACTCTTTAAATCAGTCGCTCACTGTTTTACGGGATTTAGATAAAATTTTTAAAATTTGATATCCTTCATCAATCAAATCCTTCAGTTTATGCTCAGATATGATATCAGTGAAGACTAATGTTTCGAGCCAAAAGAGCGCTTCATCTAACTCTTCAAGTGTAATACTAAGTTTGGCATAAAACTCTTTCTGGCTTCTTCCTCTACGAACAGCCCGGAAGTTGGCAGCAGCTGATGATGACGACCGAATGAGTTGATGACCGAAGTGCTGAGCGTCATAATCTTTGGAAAGTGTACGACATACCTTCACACAGCGAAGCATGAACAATTTCAGCCGCTTTTCAAGATCATCGAGAAATTGACTTTTCGAGTAAGTAGAATAATCTACCCAAGCCTCGCTAACTAAGTCCCCTCCTTCTTCAATACTCTCAATTTCAGACATCGCTCTTTCACTCATTCGCACTTTCGCTCATTTAACTTACAAACTTCGTCCACTTCGTCTCGGTCTTATTCGAGGCAATGACCGTGTCGATGAAGGCCAGCCCACGAACGCCGTCTGCTACTGATGGGAAGTCGTAAATTGGGTCGGGTTCGCGACCTTCCATGTGCGCTTTTACAGCGTAGGCAAAGTTGCGATACAGGTTAGCGAACGCTTCAAAGAAACCTTCGGGATGGCCCGACGGCATACGCCAGTGCGCCTTCGCCGAATCGGATAGCGTGCCCACATTCGGGCGGATAATCCGCTGGCCTTCCTGTGTTTTATACTTCAATGTATTCGGCTCCATCTGATGCCATTCCAGACCGCCAAGTTCGCCATACACATAGATTTTCAGAGCGTTCTCTTCACCATTGGCAATCTGGCTTGCATGCAGAACCCCTTTGGCTCCTCCCTCAAAATGCAACAGAACGTTTCCGTCATCATCAAGCTGACGACCCGGCACAAAAGCCGTAAGGTCAGCACAGAGTTCCGAGATTTGTAAACCCGTAACGTACTCGGCCAGATTTTCGGCGTGTGTACCAATATCCCCCATGCAGCCGGCAGCTCCTGATTTGGCCGGGTCTGTGCGCCAGATTGCCTGTTTATAATCGGTATCCTCTTCTTTCTTCGATAACCAGCCCTGTGGATACTCAACAACTACCTTCCGAAGTTTACCCAGCTTGCCGTTACGAATCATATCGCGGGCTTCTTTCACCATCGGATAACCTGTGTAGTTATGCGTTAGGCCAAACACTAAACCGGACTTTTCAACAATAGCAGCCAGTTCTTTTGCTTCTTCCAGCGTAAGTGTCATGGGCTTGTCGCACATCACATGGAAGCCATTTTCGAGGGCCATTTTGGCTGGCGGAAAGTGCATGTGATTAGGCGTTACGATGGACAGGAAATCCATACGCTCGCCTTCTGGCAATGCTTTTTCGGCCAGAATCATCTCTTCGAACGACGAATAAACTCGATCTTCGGGCAGGTAAAGGGCATGACCGGTAGCCTTCGATTTGTCGGGATTTGAGCTGAAGCAGCCACAAACCAGTTCGATTTCGCCGTCGAAACTAGCAGCCCGGCGGTGAACGGCTCCAATGAAGGCATCAAGACCTCCACCAACCATACCCATTCGCAATTTTCTGTGCATTGGCGTTTAAGTTGAGTGTCCGTAACGGATAATTTAGAATTGATTATGAACGTTTTATCAATAAGCGGTCTGTTGTGGGGCGTTACAGCCACGCCAACAAGAGCAGAGTAAGAAAATGACTTATCAAAAGGTTATTTTATCAAGACAGATGTCCATTGAACCTACTCGCTTATTTTACGGCTGGAAATTAGCTGTTTTCTCTTATTTTTCGGAAATTTTGCACAAAAACGACCTTTAAACGGGGAGTTTATCTACTTTCAAGCCTTTAGTTTTTAATCAATTTTTTAAACTCACTAAATCCCTCTCTCGTAGAAAATGAATCAAACCGTTAACCCTTCGCGGCTGTTCCTGGCCAGCTGCCTTGCTCTTATTACGACAGCTTTCTCATTCAGTATCAGAGCAGGCATTTTGCCTCAGCTAGGTACTGAATTTGGACTGACTGCTGAGCAATTAGGCTTCATTAATTCAATGTGGTTTCTAGGCTTTCCCATTTCAATGATTGTAGGTGGATTAGTCTATAATACAGTAGGGCCCAGGATCATCATGTCGGTGGCGTTTGTGTGTCATACGCTGGGTATTCTGCTGACTATTTACGCAGGGGGCTACTCAACGCTGCTTATTTCAACCCTATTCATTGGTATTGGTAATGGTTGTACTGAAGCAGCCTGCAATCCCATGATTGCTGATATGTATTCAGGGATAACTATGAACAAGATGCTGAACCGTTTCCATATGTGGTTTCCGGGCGGTATTGTGGTGGGAAGCCTGATTTCGCTGGCCATGACCAAAATGGGTATGAGCTGGCAGGCGCAAATCTGGGTTATTATGATCCCTGCTTTAGCGTATGCGTTCCTGTTTTGGGGCCAGGCTTTCCCAAAGGCAAAGGTAGAGGGTGCTATGTCGCTCTCCGAAAATTTCAGGGCCATGATTAACCCGCTTTACCTGTTCATCTTCTGCTGCATGGCAATAACAGCCATTTCGGAATTCGGCCCACAGCAATGGACAGCTCTCATACTAAGTAAGAGTGGCGCTGAACCTTTGTTGATTCTGGCCCTGGTAACTGGTCTAATGGCTGTTGGTCGTTATTTTGGAGGACCCATTATTCACCGGCTCGACCAGACAGGCGTTCTGCTGGGTGGTGCTGTTTTTGCTACTATCGGCATTTATCTCTTTAGCACACAAACGGGGGCTATGGCGTATGTAGCAGCTATATTTTTTGCCGTTGGTGTATGCTACTTCTGGCCAACTATGATTGGTTTTGTGGCCGAGCGTATTCCATTAAGCGGTGCACTAGGCATGTCGATTGTCGGCGGTGTAGGTATGTTTTCAACATCTATCTGGCAGCCCATTATTGGGGGCTGGATTGATGCAGCTCGCGTTGAAAAAGCATCATCTGGACTCTCTGGAGATGCACTGGAGTTGGCAGCAGGCCAGGCTACATTATTAAAAATGACAACGTTTCCGATTATTCTCATTTTCGCATTTATCATTCTATGGTTCTGGGTGCGGAATCGTAAGCCTGGTCATATCGATGAAAAATTAGTTGCGGAGCAACCTCAACTATAAAAAACGCAAGCAACCACTAGGTAATTTCAACTAACACTAAAGCCCTGAAACTAAGTAGTTTCAGGGCTTTTTTCGTGCCTGCCAACTCATCTTACACAAGCAGTTTTCAATTAAAAATCAATTAATTACGCTCCAAAATCTAAACTCTGGAGTCTAACTAATTATCTGACACTGACACAGCTTCTTCAACTTATTAAAATTACCTAGTCCGTGGCTCTACTCGATGCCTATACCAAAACTCTGACAGCCGACCAAGTCGCGCACTTGCTTCGACGAGCTACATTCGGGCCTACTCCCGATCAGATCAAGACGCTTACGGGACAAACAGCCGCACAAGTCGTCACGAAACTGCTGGCCAATCAGCCCACTCCTGCCCTTCCACTCGAACTAAACACAAGCAAAACATTTACTGATCAGCCATTTGATATGAACAATCAGCCAACTTACGAAGCCTATCTGAAGATGTGGTGGAGTAATCTGATGCTCAATCAGCCTGTATCGGTGTTGGAAAAAATGACCCTATTCTGGTCAAATCATTTTGTTACCAATGATTCTACTGTCAGAGACTATCGGTATATGTATCGGTACAATGCTCTACTTCGACAACACGCTCTTGGTAACTTCAAAGCCTTTACCATTGCAATTACGCAAGACCCGGCCATGTTACGCTTTTTGAATGGGAATCAAAACGTGGTAGGAACCGCCAATGAAAACTACGCCCGCGAGCTTCAGGAGCTTTTCACCATTGGGCGAAATGGCGGCTATACGGAGGATGATGTTCGGGCCGCGGCTAAAGTGCTGACAGGCTGGACCGATACGGGTTATCGCGACGCAACTAGCGCAAGCATTAGCAGCTCGTTCCGACCTGCCAAGCATGACACAACCGATAAAACGTTCTCGGCAACCTATCAGAATACGGTTATAAAAGGTCGGACAGGGACCAATGCGGGCATCGATGAGCTGAACGACTTAGTGGATATGATTCTGAAGAATGCCGAAACACCCCGTTATATCTGCCGACGGATTTATCGCTGGTTCGTCAATTCCGATATTACGACTGATGTCGAAACAAACTTTATCGTACCCCTCGCCGATCTGTTCCGAAAAAACAATTTTGAGTTAAAACCGGTACTATCGGCGCTTTTTCAGAGTCAGCATTTTTTCGACAGCGCCTTACGGGGAGCCGTTATTAAATCACCCACCGAGCTGGTTATCGGTACGTTCCGTTTCTGGGGGTTGCAGGCGCCTGATCCAATACAGAATATAGCCGCCTATTATCAAATTGGACGTTACACATACATTCGCCTGAAAGAAGAGCAGCAAGAGTTACTCAATCCACCAACGGTTTTTGGCTGGACGGCCTACTACCAAACTGGCTACTATCAGCAGTGGATCAATTCGACTACCCTTGGACTTCGCGGCTTTTTTGGCGATGCGTTAACAACCAACCTATTGAAGTTCGATGGGAAAGCGGTCATTGATCCAATAGCCTACGTCAAAACTCTCTCCGATCCCACGAATCCTGCCACCTTAGTAAGCGATGCTGTTGGGCAGTTGCTGGCAATCCCGCTCGATCAGGCACAAAAAGATTTTCTGACCAACACCGTCTTGCTCAATGGCTTACCAGGCTACGAATGGACGAGTGAATGGAATGACTACCTCAAAACGCCAAACGACACGGCGAAGAAACAGGCGGTTCAGTTGAAGCTGACCACGCTCCTGCAATACATTTTCCGCATGGCTGAGTATCAGGTTGCATAATCAATTTTGAATGATAGAGTGATTGAATGATAGAATAGCTGATGTGCACACGGCCCAGCATTCCATTCAATTATTCTATCATTTAATCATTCAAAATTAACTCCATGAAACGTCGTAATTTTCTCCAAAAGGCGGCTTCGTCGCTGATACTTCCGGTCCTGATTGATGGCTATGGAGCCAAAGCGTTTGCCCGGCCTTCATCATTTATTCAATCGCTGATTAGCCTGGCTGCTCAAAGCGATCGTGTGCTGGTCATCATTCAGCTCGTTGGGGGAAATGATGGATTGAATATGGTGATCCCGCTTGATCAGATGGGCGTGTACACGTCGCCGAGTTTTCGGGGAAATATTGCCATTCCCGAAGCGAAGGCACTCCGGTTAAAGAACTATCCGGGAACGGGCCTGCATCCGGCCATGACAGGTATGCAGCAGCTATTCAACAACGATAAATTGAGCATTGTGCAGGGGGTGTCTTATCCAACGCCCAACTTCTCGCATTTCCGGGCCAGCGATATCTGGATGACTGCCGTCGACTCGAATCAAACTGCGACTTCTGGCTGGGCTGGCCGTTATCTCGATAAGCGTTTCCCAAACTTTCCCGACGCCTATCCAACCACCGACATGCCCGATCCGCCAGCGATCCAGATCGGTTATGTAACGGCTACTTCGTTGCTCGGCCCAACGGATTCGATGGCCATTGTGCTTCAAGACCCAGACCTTTTTGCCCGGCTGGTGGGTGACGAACCCAATTCACCAGCCACAACGTTAACGGGCTACGCGGGCCAGCAACTTGACTACATTCGCCAGCAGCAGGCCAGTTCGGTGAGTTATGCTGGCCAGATTAAAACAGCGGCTGGTAAGGGGAAGAATCTGGCTACTTATCCTACGTCAAACGCGCTAGCCGATCAGCTTAAAATCATTGCCCGGCTCATTAGTGGGGGCATGCAAACGAAAGTGTATTACGTTACACTAGGTGGGTTCGACAACCATGCCGCTCAGGTAGTTGCCAACGATACCACCACAGGAACACACGCCAATCTGCTCAGAACCCTCTCCGATGCCGTCGCGGCTTTCCAGAACGACCTAACGCAGTTGAAAGTAGATGATCGCGTGGTTGGTATGACGTTCTCGGAATTTGGCCGACGAGCCATCTCGAATGGGAGCTACGGCACTGATCATGGTACCTCAGCGCCTATGTTCGTATTTGGTACAGCGATTAAGTCACTTATGATCGGAAAGAATCCAAATCTGAGTGACCTTGACAATAACAACCTCAAAATGCAGACCGACTTCCGGCAAGTTTACGCAGCCATCCTGACCGATTGGTTTGGTGCCGACGCCAGTACCGAAACGGCTGCCATATTTAGAGATTTCCCGGTAGCTCCGGTCTTTCGTGCACCGGCTGTAGTTACAGGAGTCGATCCTGGTGCCTCAGAAGCACGACTTTATCCGAATCCAGCATCATCAGAAGTGATTTTGGAATCAGACTGGCTTGTTCAAGGTATCAAGTCGGTACAGATAGCCAACATGCAGGGCCGGTACATGTCGATTAGCAGCTCACGTCCAACACCGACTTCGTTACTACTCAATGTCAGCTATCTACCAACAGGCGATTATATAGTCCGTGTTGAAACAGCGCAGGGGATGCTAACAAAACGCGTGGTAGTGGCTCGCTGATAAACGGATTTAAACTTTCCGCGCTACAGGGAGTCTTACAAACAGAATTTACCCGCTCTAGAAATCATGCGTACGTTCCTGTTTGGTCTTTTACTTTTCACGGCAGCCTGCCGCCGTCCGTCAACCCAGTTTGCGGCAATGATGACACCCGTCAATCAGCCCACAGACTATAGTCGAAACCTGAAAGCAGGCGACGAACTCGTTGCCATGGGAAGTGATCCTGCCTGGACGCTAACCATTAATCCCTCGAAAGGATTTCTAAAATTCAAGGCATTGAATGGCGACAGTATTACGACCAAATCGCCCGAAATTCAAACCGACTCAGAAGGTATCCTCCGTTTTAGCGCCATGATAGACAGTGCTCAATCGGGCCGAATCAACGTTTTGTTCAGACCGGATAGTTGCGTCGACAAGCTATCTGGACAACGTTTCGATTACCGTGTGGAAGTTGATTATCGGGGCAAAAGCTATGTAGGTTGTGGTTCGTCATTACGGCAATTGGCTTTGCTACAAGATATCTGGGTGCTCACTAGTTTTCAGGGAAATACAATTGCTGCTGGTGGCCCACGCGGTGAAGTTCCTCGATTAGAAATTTCACTGACCGAAGGCCGGGTAACGGGCACAACTGGCTGCAATCGACTGAGCGGAACAGTCAGAGCCGATACCCGACGAATTGTATTCGGACCATTAATCACCACTAAAATGGCTTGTATGGGCGAAGCGGGGCAGTTTGAGCCTAAATTTCTACAGGCGTTAAACGAACCCCTGGCTTACAGGGTCGGAGAGGGCAAGTTGACCTTACTCCGTACCGGCAAGATTGTTATGGTTTTCAAGAAAGTAGATTAGTGTCATTTTAACCTTTATTTTAAGCGAACGACTACACGGTAGCGTTCGCTTTTTCGTTACTTTTGTTTCTCAATAAAAGTCAATTGAATCCTAAAATTAAGCTACAAATTGACTTCTAGCTGTTTACAAACCAATCTGAATAAAATCCCAAACCTATGAAAAACTTACGGCTTCACTCCCGGGCGCTATTGTTAGCGGGCGTGTTAGCAACTACTGTCTCTGCGCCGTCGAACTCGGTCTGGGCCCAAACAACGGCCAAGCGTACGACTAGTAAACCGGCTGTGGCTTCGGCCGAAACACCCGTAGCCCTGAATCGGGTATTGGTTTTTTCGCGAACGAAAGGCTTCCGGCACGCGTCGATCCCTGTCGGGAAACTAGCCATTATGAAACTCGGGAAAGAAAACGGGTTCGCCGTCGACACAACCGAAGATGCGACGAAAATTAATGAGGCTAACCTCAAACGGTACAGTGCCGTCATCTTTCTAAGTACAACCGGCAACATTCTCGACGAAGGCCAGCAGGCTGCTTTCGAGCGCTACATTCAGGCAGGTGGTGGCTTTGTGGGTATTCACGCAGCTGCCGATACTGAATATGACTGGCCATGGTACAACCAATTAGTAGGGGCTTATTTCTTAAATCACCCCAAACAGCAAAACGCCGAAATCGACATTATCGACAAAAGCCACCCATCAACCAAAATGCTGCCCGACGTCTGGAAGCGCTGGGACGAATGGTATAGCTACAAGAGCATCCAGCCCGATCTGAAAGTACTGGGCAAACTGGACGAAAAAACCTACGAAGGTGGCAAGAATGGGGACAATCACCCATTTATCTGGCATCACGATTTCGATGGTGGCAAGGCGTTTTACACGGGTGGTGGCCATACAGATGAGTCGTATGCTGATCCCTTGTTTTTACAGCACATTCTGGGCGGTATCAAATCCGTAATGGCAACCAGCCTGAAATTTGGCCAGGCTAAAACGCAGCCGTTTCCCGAAGAAAACCGTTTTGATCAGCAGGTATTGATTCAGGGAATGGATGAACCTACTGAGCTGGCAGTATTAGACAACGGCAAAGTGCTGTACGCTCAGCGCAAAGGCGAGTTGTCCGTCTACGATCCGCAAAAAAAAAAGGTAAAAGTAGTCGCTAATTTCCCGGTCTTCACCAAGTTTGAGTATGGCCTGATGGGGCTGAACATCGACCCGAATTTCAAGCAGAACAAGTGGATTTACGTGTATTACTCCCCTTCGACCGGGAAAACTGTTGCCGATACCGCCCAACACCTGTCGCGCTTTGTATACGACGACGTTCGGGATACGGTATTGTTGAATACGGAGAAAGTACTGCTGACGATTCCGGTTAAGCGTGATGGTTGCTGCCACACGGGCGGCTCTATTGCCTGGGATCGGAAAGGAAATCTGTACTTATCTACTGGTGATGACACCAACCCGTTCAACTCCGATGGCTATGCACCAATTGACGAGCGTCCAGGCCGCAGTGGCTGGGACGCTCGCCTAACATCCAGCAACACGAATGATTTGCGGGGAAAAATCATGCGGATTCATCCCGAAGCCGATGGCACGTATACCATTCCAGAAGGCAATCTCTTTCCGAAAGGAACGCCTAAAACCCGTCCCGAAATTTATGTAATGGGTAACCGAAACCCATACCGGATTTCGGTCGATCAGCGCACGGGGTTCTTGTATTGGGGTGAAGTAGGTCCTGATGCGGGTAATAACAGCGACAAATACGGTCCCCGTGGTCACGATGAAATGAATCAGGCCCGGAAAGCTGGTTATTTCGGCTGGCCATTGTTCGTTGCCGATAACCGCCCCTACCACCAGCGCACCTTTGCCGATAGTACAACAGGGCCCTTGTTCGACCCAATGAAGCCGATAAACAACTCGCCCAATAACACAGGGTTAACCGAATTGCCCCCAGCGCAGAAAGCCTACATCTACTACCCCTATGCCGACTCGCCTGAGTTCGGTGAAATTGTTGGAAAAGGTGGTCGGAATGCGATGGGTGGACCGGTTTACTACTATGACGATTATCCAGAAACGTCTGTGAAATTCCCTCGTCACTACGATGGTAAATTCTTTGCCTACGATTGGATTCGCGACTGGATTCACCCAGTTACCATGAAAGAGAATGGGGATTTCGTGAAGATGGAAACCTTCATGCCAAGCACGAAATTCTCGCACATCATCGACATGCAGTTTGCCAATGATGGCTCGCTCTACACGATTGAATACGGCCAGAAATGGTTTGGTGCCAACGCCGACGCCCGTCTGTCGCGCATCACGTACAATGCGGGTAATCGTAAACCGGTTGCCGTTGCCAATGCCAATAAAACGGTTGGAGCTGCCCCACTGGTTGTGAAGTTCGATTCGAAAGGCACGATGGACTACGATGGCGATGCGCTGAAATACGAATGGTCGTTCGGGAAAGGAGCACCTTCACAAACAACCGCCAACCCAACCGTTACTTTCAGCAAGCCCGGTACTTATCCGGCTACCCTGAAAGTAACTGATGCCGCAGGAAATACCGCGACCAAAACAATGGAGATCAAAGTCGGTAACGATGAACCTAAAGTTGAAGTCGCTGTTGCTGGAAACAAGACGTTCTATTTTCCGAACAAACCCGTTAAATATGCCGTAAAAGTCGTTGACAAAGAAGATGGTTCACTTCAGAAAGGCATTAACGCCGACGATGTAACGATGACCATTGATTACCTCGAAGGCTTCGATAAAACGATGTTAGCCCAAGGGCACCAGGCCAATACGGGTAACTCGACTGGCAAACGGTTAATGGAATTGAGCGACTGCAAAGCCTGTCATGCTATCGATCAGAAATCAATCGGACCTGCTTATATCGACGTAGCCAAGAAATACAAAGGCACTGCTGGCATTGAGAGCAAACTGGTTCGGAAGATCATTTCAGGTGGTGGCGGAGTCTGGGGCGAACAAGCCATGAGTGCTCACCCACAGTTGAAAGAAAGTGAGGTTACCGACATGGTTCGTTACATTCTGTCGTTGGCCAATGATAAACCGGCCAACCGCAAACCGATTGCGGGCGATTACGTACCTGTACAACAGAAAAAAGATGGTTCCTATATTCTGACCGCCAGCTATACCGACCGGGGTAATGGGGTTATTGGTCCCCTGACAGGTTCAACCTCGCTGGCGTTGCGTTCGCCGTCGGTAAAAGCTGTTTCGGCCGATGGAAAACAGGATATCTTCGAGTATGATATTCCGAAATTAGGCCCTGCCGCTATCGGGACAAAATCAGGCAGTTACCTGATCTTTAAGGACATTGACTTGACGGGTATTCAGGCACTTACACCATCAGTATTTGCCTCAAACGATCAGGTTGCAGGCGGCAAACTCGAAGCCAGGCTTGATTCTCCAACGGGTACATTGCTTGGCGAAGCCGATGTAAAACAGGGTGCTACAGGGCCTGTCAATCTACCCTTCCGTCAGCCGGTTCAGGGCGTACATAAGCTATATCTTGTTTTTGTCAACCCTAATGCTGGGCCAAAACCACTGTTTGCTGTCGATAAAGTACAGTTCGATACACAGGGTATGTAGACTGTCTTAGGTTTAATACCAAAAACGCCCAGACCAATGTTGGTCTGGGCGTTTTTTATCATCCATTGAATAAGACATTGAAAGTACAATAGGTAATTTTTGATCTAGCGAAAAACTGGAAAAATTTGGAATCAGATTCCAAATTTTTCCAGTTTTTCGCTAGATTAGTATATGATTAACCGGATCGCAGAAGAAAAATTAATACAATTAGCAGCTACCTTTAAAGCTGTTGCCCTTACAGGTCCTCGCCAGTCCGGAAAAACGACCTTGGCAAAAAAACTATTTAAGGACAAGCCTTATGTATCCTTAGAAAACCCAGACTTGCGCCAATTTGCGTTACAGGACCCAAGAGGCTTTCTGGCTTCTTATCCATATGGAGCTATTCTGGACGAAGTACAGCGAACACCTGACCTATTTTCTTATTTGCAGGAAATAATTGATAACTCGAATCAAAAAGGACAATTTATCCTAACGGGTTCTAATAATTTCCTGCTTCAACAGTCAATCTCGCAAACCTTGGCTGGCCGAGTTGCTCACCTTTTTTTGCTGCCTTTTTCCATAGCCGAACTTACAAATGCTAACTTATTACCCGTTACGGATGATGAATTGATGCTAACCGGCTTTTATCCGCCTGTGTACGACCAGCACATCCCAATAATCGACTGGAGTATTAACTACATCAGGACCTATATAGAGAAAGATATCAGACAGATTAAAAACATCACAGATCTCCTTGTTTTCGAACGCTTTATGTCTCTTCTGGCGGGTCGTAACGGGCAAGAATTAAATATGAGTGCATTGGCCGTAGAAACAGGCGTAGATGTGAAAACTATTCAATCCTGGCTAGGTATTCTAGAGAGTAGCTTTATCATACATCTACTAAAACCTCATTTCAAAAATTTCAACAAAACAATTGTCAAGCGACCCAAAATCTATTTTTACGATACAGCCTTAGTCTGTTCCTTACTACGTATCACAAAGCTTGAGCACCTCCAAAGCCATCCATTACGAGGAGCTATTTTTGAAGGCATGATTATCTCCGAGTTAGTAAAACAACGTACCAATGCCGGGTTACCTATTAACCTGTTTTATTGGCGTGATAAAACAGGACATGAAATAGATGTTATTATTGACGAAGCCGAAAAACTAATACCCATCGAGTTAAAATCTGGCCAGACAATCAATACTGAGTTCTTCAAAAATATAATCTATTGGAATCATTTAAGTGATCAAAAAGAATCCTTTGTCTTATATGCGGGTAATCAAATGCAAAAAAGAAGCATTGGTATAACTGTATTGAACTGGCGGGAATTCATGAAAATCAACCTCTTATCCAGTCAATAGACAGCCTTTTGTCAATGAAGCTGTTTAAACTTTCCGTTTTCGATTGATTTTTCGCAGGAAAATGACCGAGAATGCA
>NZ_BAAHBI010000079.1:0-1725 GCF_054776755.1 Spirosoma litoris
TGGCATTTGCTAAGTTGCACTTTTTTTAGCTAACTTGCTTGCAAACAAAGATATGGACGACAGGGGAAACGCCCCGGATAGGAAGATTTGGGTTCGTTGGTCAGCTCCGTGTGACACGAGAAACGCCTTCGTTTGACAATTTAAAGGTGAGTTAGGGCAATTCCCCCTGACAGGGTGAGCGTTTTGTAAGCTAAAGAAAATTGGCATGAGTAAACTGATTGCGACTACAAGCATAGCCATGAGTTATATTCAACTCATTGTCGTTTTTGTTCTCTCAGTTTCATTGCTACTGGGATTATATTTAGGGAGTTTTTTCTTAGCCTCGATCTCGTTCGTAGCCATTACTTATTTACTTTACAGGTCGTGGCTTTACGAAGTGAAAATCAGTGATGATTCGATTTTGATAAGCCATATTTTCTATGGCCCCAAAAGGTACTCTAAAAGCGAATTTGTAGGCATTTACAAACAGCCATTCCCGTTTCCAACTCTACAAATCCGATTTATTGATGGGCGGAGCTATTCATTTTTTCCTTTGGTATCCAAAGTTGATTGGGATTATAGCAGCTATGATAAGTACATAGCTTACTGGAACAAAGAGTTGGCCTTGCAGTAAGCGGATAGTGCTTTTTGCCCGCTTCGCGCTGTCACCCTGCCGGGCGACAGGACGCTCGCCGGTTGGGAAGGCTTTGCAGCCCAACCAAACAGGGGTGTAAAGGTTGCAGCTTGGTCGCGTTCAGGCACGTAGAGTTATTATCTATCAACCCCTGTTGGCGTTGGGTGCGCCAAACAGCAGAAAAGTGTGTTTTCGGGCTTCGGTCGACAAGGGCCTTGCCTCTGCTTAGAGCGGTGGGTTTTCATTCCTAAGTTCCGGCTGACAAGGCAAACGTCCTGGTAGGGCAAACTTAGGTTTCCATTTCTAACTTGCGTGCGACAAAGCGAATACCACGCTTGGTAAGTATCAAAAGTTAGTTTGACGCCTTTTCACCACACTTTATAGTTCGAAGAAATGAATACTGCGGAAGAATTAAGCCTTGAGGAAATGCTCACTAATCCATATTCTTTTCAAGAAGAGGATGAGATTATACTTTTTTTCAATCGTATTCTTCTCTTCATGGTCATGCTTTTTGACAACACTAAAGAGGAGGCTGTACAGAAAATCAACCAGTATTACGAGTATAGTCAAGCTAGGCAGCAGATCATGCAAAAAGATAAATTTTGGAAAAACTACAAACTTGACTGGATCGAAGATTTGGGGCATGAAGAATCCTATCTATCATCCTTTATAATTCAACATCATTTTTTACCAGAGCCTAAAGAAGATTTTTTTGAATGGAGGCATAAAATAGACAAGGATACATCACCAGAGTTTACCTCTAAGCGAAAAAAAGTCTTTGATTATCAAAACGAAATGATTGATGCCTTACATATAGCTCTTAATAATGGAAGGGCAGTCAAACAGAAAAATATTTAATAGCACGTACCGGGTGACAGGATGCTCGCCGGTTGGGAAGCGGGGCAGCCCAACCAAACAGGAGTGTAAAGGCAGGCAGTTACATTTGTTATTTGAAGCGGCCTCATCAACCATCAGCCCCTGTTGGCGTTGGGTGAAGCGCCCAAAAGTAGTGCTCGTTTGTGGGCTCTCGTGCGACAGGGAGAACGTCCCGAAGGCGGGCTGTTTAACTCGTTGGTCGGCTCCCGTTGACAAGCCAACCCCGGAGTTGGGAA
>NZ_BAAHBI010000080.1:0-11406 GCF_054776755.1 Spirosoma litoris
CTGACTGTCGACCGCAAGCCCACAAACGAGCCCTACTTTTTGGCTGTTCACCCAACGACCCAAAGGGCTGATGGATGAGCAAAATACTCGACACAACAAACTTACTTTCAACCTTTACACCCTTTGCTGGTTGGGCTGCAAAGTTTCCTTTGGAACGTGCGTCTTGTCAGCGGTAGCATGCCCACGCGGAGCGCACAACAACGCAAAAATCCGCTTTAGTCAGGTTCAAGATACATCGGCATTGTAACAAACATTGCTACTCGTTTGCCATTTATTCTACCCGGTCTCCATTGACCGCTGGTTAGCTTGATGACTCGAACAATTTCCTCACCAGTGCCGAAACCATAATGTTTTGTGGCTTGAACGCTATCAACACCTCCATTATGAGTCACTCGAAAACGTACTACTATTTGACCCGTAACATTAGCCTTCAGTGCTTGGCTCGGATAAGAATAGTTCTTTATAATGAACGAGCCAAACTTAGCTTTACCACCAATATATTCAGGTTCCACTTTTTTCAACGACTGAGCATTTATCTCGGCTTTGGGCTTAGAGAAAAACACAAGAACAGCCAAAGAAAGCAAAATCTGGTATCTCATAATTATATAGCACAACTAACCCAGACGTTTCCTCTGTCAACGGCAACCTGGGAATGCAAGCCAAAACTTGCCAAACCGGGGCGTTTCCTGTGTTGCACGAAACCTGCCAAGAAAGCCCAAAGCCTCACCTATACGGCCTGCACCCTGTCGCACGCAAGCCTGCAAACACACCTTACTTTTGGCTGTTCACCCAACGACCGCGAGGGCTGATGGATGAGCACACTACATGCCTGAACAGCAACAGTTTCCAACCTTTACACCCTCATTTGGTTGGGCTGCCCCGCTTGCCCTCGGGACGTGCTCCCTGTCGCCAGACAGGGAAGCAGCGCAGAGCGAACCTATGTTTATCGGAATCTATACTGTCTATTTATCAAGTCCCTCATTGCAATTTCAAAGGTCCACTTTATTCGCTCTTGGCCTAGAAACTTCAACCCTTTATGCTTTTTAAACTCCTCTTCGAACTTGCTGAAATTGAAAAAGCAGTACTGGGATATTTGATAAACATCGCCGTTTTTGCTGTACAAAATCAGTTCTTTAAAATCATAAAGTCGGGTTTTAATAACACCTTTACTATAACCTTTGAATGACTGATAAGGCATAAATTTGCTTCTTATTCCTGCCAAATCAATTACTTCTATACCGCTTTCGATTATTTCAAAATTGAACCGTTGCTGAACGATTAAGCGAACTAAACGATAAACTACAAGGACAAACAGAAAAAACACAAAGATACTCCAAAGGTCACCTGATTGAGAAAAAGAGACAATGATGACGTATAAGAACAGCGACGGAACCACTATCCCAATAAGCCTCAACATGGGTATCAGAAAGTTAAATCTGCCTTTCATTAATTTCTGTTTAACTGTACTCGCATTTAAATCTTTCTTAAACAACTGGGTGCTGATCTGTTGAGCGCACTGCCTGTCACTTAGAAGCTAACTAACAGACCAACTTGGCCTGTCGGGGCATTTCTCGTGTCGCAGGCAACCCAAAAGCCACCTAATTCGGCGTTCGTAATGTCGACCGGAAGCCGCCTAACGAACCAAACAGCTTAACTTTGGGACGCGCTTCATGTCGCACGCAGGACCACAAACGAGCACTACTTTTTGACGATCCACCCAACGCCCGCGAGGGCTGATGGATGAGCGAGCAAGGTGACTGAACGCGAACAAGCGTCAACCTTTACACCCTCGTTTGGTTGGGCTGTCCGGCTTCCCAACCAGCGAGCATCCTGTCACCCGAAAGTTGCCTTAACGACTCTTTACTCTTCAACACGCTCAAACTTATCACTACCCGCCACCCGCAAAAATTCACTCCCAACTGGCGACTCCAAATGTGGGAGAATGCTTGGGTCATAGTTGGCAATGGTATTGACTGAATAATAAGCTAAGTTTTGAGCATCGTTAATGTACTCCTCTGATTCGGTTCCCGAAAAGAACCGCCATCCGTTATCCTGAGCTACATCTGATTCTTCTCGATACATATAGCCAACTTGCAAACCCTCAACCACAATCTTGTCGCTGGCCAAACAGGCACCGGGAAAATCAGTCAAAGCCTTAATATCCTCTTTTCGGAACTTATAATCTTTCATCGGTAAAATTTGCTGCCTTTCAGTGGCGCTTCCTCTGCCGCAAGCCAACCCGCATAGACACCCAAAACTGCCAACCGGGGCGTTTGGCCTGTCAACCGAAGCCGACTAAAGAGCCAAACAGCCTGACTTGTCGAGACGTGCTGTTTGTCGCACGAAAGCTGACCGTTACGTTGTTTTTCTGCTTGTCTGGCACACCCAACACCTCCATGTGCTGATGACGACCGTAGGGAGACATTTACACACATGGATGGTTGGGCTGTCAAGCTTTGGCTCTGGGGCGGGCTGCCTGTCACCCGGAAGGTGACTTATGAGTTTCTACTAATGCTTCGCTGAACTTCGAGCACGAAATCAATAGAAGTTCCAATGTATTCTGCGATTTCCTCTATCGTAAGCTTTCCGCCTTTGAGTGCTTTAGTTATCGCTTCGATTTCCTTCTGCTCAACAGCTTCTCGAATCTTCTGCTTCTCTGCTTTTACCGCTTCGGCGTTGGCCGCTGTCACACGAGCAAAGTAAGCCCGCTCTTCCGGGGTCATCTTCCGTGTGTCCAACTCATCAATGGCTCGCTTGAGCCACTCTTCGTTCCAGAAGGCCGGATACTGAGTCGGCTCGGTCGTATGAAGTGTCTTCATTGTGTAGACAAGTTTCTCTAAATCAGTCTCTATGTCAGCTACTTGTTTGGTAAACTTAGCCAATTCTACGATGATAAACGTCATTTGGCTATCAATAATTTCGCCCGCTTCACTACGTAGATTGGCCACCGTATGAAAATGCGCCGTTGGTAAAATACTTTTGTCCAAAAAGGCAATCGTATAGAGCTTGGGTAGATTAGCATAATCAAACTCGCCCCGCTCAACTAGTGGATTGAAGCGATGGAGCGCGTAAAATTTCATGCGTTGCACAAAGTGGGGAGCGTAGCCTAACTGCATCTCCACAATGAAGTGATTGCCCCGCTCGTCAGTGCATGAAACGTCAAAAATGCCGCTTCGACTGTCAACGGTCAGGGCTTCAAACGTGTTTTTGTCAAACTGAACCTCTCGAATCGGTACGTCCGATTTGATAAGGGCTTGTAGGGCTGTACGAAGAAATAGACTGTCGGCTTCGTTGCCAAATGTAGCTTTGAAGCCGTAATCGGAAATGATGGGAATGTACACATTGGTTTCCATGCCACAAAGGTAGAGGAAAACCCGTTTTGTCGAGTTGGCTTAATTGGGGCGTTTGCCCTGTCGCAGCCAAGGCCGGCCTGAACGCCCAAACTAGCCAGTTAGAGCGTTTCCAGTGTCATACGCTACGTGCCAAATAGACTTTTGACATAACTGGGGCGTTTCTCGTGTCGACCAAAGCGGCCCAACGAGCCTCAAAACAGCCGCTGAGACGGCTCCCTTGTCGCACGGACGACCACGAACACTCACTTCTTTTTGTATATCCACCCAACGACCATGAGGGTTGATGGATGAGGACGCTACGTCATTAAACAATCACAACTCCCAACCTTTACACCCTCATTGGGTTGGGATGATCCAACTCTCCTTTGGGACGTGCTCCCTGTCGACGGGCAGCTACCCTTGTAAAAAACTGTGAAGAGTAGCAGCGACGAGGTAAAAGAAAATTGTCAATACTAAGCTGATTATGAGCATCAGCCACTTCCTTTTATTCACCACGGCAAGATAAAAAGCCACGAAAGCAATATTAACAGCTACCTGAATGAAAAAGAAGAAATTGTCTTTCTGTTTGACACACTCACCTCCACTGAAGCCTCCTTCACAAACAGACGAATTATATTTCATAAAGGCCAACATGATAAATATGTTGGCCAAGAGCATAACGCCTGCATTGAAATTATGAAGCATTTTGGTCATTTGTATCGAAAATGCATTTTGTCAGCCGGAAGCTGCCTAACGAGCCACAACCAGCCCAACCGGGGCGGTCCTCGTGTCGACCGGAACTGGCAAACGCGCTAAACCGCTTTGTTACGGGACGAGCGGCCTGTCGCCCGAAGCCCGCAAACACTCCCAGCTTTGGCTGTTCACCCAACGCCAACAGGGGCTGATGGCCCCTGAGACCACTACAAACAACAACCGTAACGCCCTGCCTTTACACCCCTGTTTGGTTGGGCTGCCAGCTTTCCTCACCGGCGAGCATCCTGTCACCCGTAGGTGACAGGCGCGAAGCGGGCAATACGCACCAAATCCGCTTTTCAGACCCGCGCGAAGCCTCACAAACGTACTAAATCCGCTTTTGTCAGCTCACCGTTGCGGGACGTGTACCTTGTCGCCAGTGAGTTGCCTAACTTGCTAAAAGCTGACTGTCAGGGGCGTTTAGCTTGTCGACCGAAACCCACCTAACTCGCCTTTAGCTTCCATTTCGGTGTTTAACCTGTCGACCGAAGCCGCCCAACGACCATGAGGGTTGATGGATGATAACACGACTCAAGATAACAAACGTAGTGTCAACCTTTACACCCTCATTTGGTTGGGCTGCTAGGCTTCCCAACCGGCGAGCTTCCTGTCGCCCGCAGGGTGACAGGGGAGCCAAACATACTATGGCCGTTTCAATTGGTTCAGGGTTTTGATACGTTCAAAACACGCGGAACAAACTAACTTAATATCAGCAAAAGCCATATTGTCATCGTTCCACCCCTTCCCAAGGGCACGTAGGTTTTCGCACCGATTACACCATCCTTCCAAACTAGGCTCACCATCCTCGTCCTGCCCCTGATGAAAGCCTAACCGCTCCCCACTAAATACATGTTGACATACAAAGCCGCCGGGCAACTCCCCATGTTCTTCACAAGAAACTAACCGTTCAGCCATTTTTGTCTTTATTATCGAGTTTCCGAACAGGGGCGTTTGTGCTGTCGCCCCCAAGCCACCCTACCTCTTAAAGTCTAATTGTCGGGGCGTACCCTTTGTCAACCGAAACTGACCAACGAGTTAAACAGCTTGCCTGTCGAGCCGTGCCCCTTGTCGACCGAAAGCCGACCACTACGTTATTGCTTTTGCTATGCACCCAACACCAACAGGGGTTGATGGCAAATGCACAAGTTAGAATAAACGAACGTAGTGTCGGCCTTTACACCCCTGTTTGGTTGGGTTGCCCCGATTGCCTGCGGGACGTGCAACCTGTCACACAAGACGCCACTTACAACAGATATAACAGCAACACCGTATATGGTAAAATCGCAAAGAATGGCTTCCACTTTTCTTTAACGCTGGTGTTGGTAGTTTTCCATGTGATAGACTTGTTGAGCAGAAGCTTTACAGACTCATAAATCAGGTAGCTGCTTAAGGCCAAAAGAAACCCAAAAACAAGGCCACCTATAGGATCTTGTTTTAAGCTGTCAACAAAAGCGGCTATCTGCCACACTAAAGTTGCTGTAGTACACGCTATTGCCAGCGTTGCTCCTACTTTGGGTAAAAAAAGATTGATTATACTACAAATAAAATAGAGTAGTGAGGCACAGAAAAAACTAACGATGGGAATATAATTGGCTGGCCCTACGGAAAATCCCCAGTACAGTAGAAGAATATACAGATTGGGAAGACCTACCAGAAGGCAAAGGGTATAAATTCTCATCACTGCAGCATTTCAAGTAATTCTTATTGTTTACCAATTAGATTGTTTCCTTTGTCGACGGGAATGTGGACGTTGAATCCTCAAACCTGACTCATTCAGGCGTTTATCCTGTCGACTGAAGCCGGACAATGAGCCAAACAGCCGGACTTCGAGACGTGCGACCTGTCGACCGAAAGCCGACCACTACGCTGTTTTTCAGCCTCTTGCAACACCCAACGACCATGAGGGTTGATGGATAATAGCGCCACTCAAGATAACAAACGTAGCGTCAACCTTTACACCCTCATTTGGTTGGGCTGAAAAGCTTACCTCGGGACGTGCTCCCTGTCGCCAGACAGCTCCCCCACGCGGAATAACTAACTTAAATAATTGGCGTAGGAACTACAGCCAGTCTTTCATGAAGCGAGGTTAGTAGCGCTTTTAAGCCCGATTGCGAGCACCAATATTCGTTTATAACACCGCTTGTCGAGTAAATGGAAATGTTAAAGCCGTCTTCAATATCGTTATACCAGATTACATGCTGTCCAAAAATGGCAACTACCCAAAAACCTCCTCCTTCATCCCCCATTGGATAATTCTGCCACTTTTGAGGAGGTATTTTGATGAATTCCCAAAAAGAGGACACCACTGTACCTTCAATATCTAATTCGAAGTTTAAAACTAGGTTCTGCAATTCGTCAGCAGATATTGGTTTCCACATAGATTCTCTTTTTCCATTACACGTACCCATCAAAGGCGTTTGTTTTGTCGCACGAAACCCACCTAATTGTTCAGGGTCGGCTATTGGCGCAGTTCTCGTGTCAACCGAAGCAGACTAACGAACCCAAAGTTTACCTACTGAGTCGTGCGACCTGTCGCCGGGACGACGGCAAACACGCACGGCTTTTTGGCACCACCCAACGACCGCGAGGGCTGATGGAGCAGCACACAAGTTGACTAAAACCACCCGACTTCTACCTTTACACCCTCGTTTGGTTGGGTTGCCCAGCTTCCTTCGGGACGTGCTCCCTGTCACCCGGAACTTTGACTAACGAGCTTAAGATTGCATCGGACTGTGCCAATCATAACCGCAAAATCGGCATTGACGGGCTAGTGGCGTTCTGGCCAACCGACCACAATTTGGACAATTGTTTAAAAATACTTTCTCAGGAAACTCTGCTAGAAGTTTGGCCGCTACTTTAACTTCAAAAGCTTCGTAGCCATCTTTCAACAAGTCCAAAACATCTTTGTCAGTTGAGAGCCAGCCACGACTAACATACATTGCCTTTCGGCGTTGATTTTGCTCCTCTGTTTCTCGACCATCCGAATTATCAAGTTTATAAAGCGATTGCTGGTGTCTAAGTACTAATTTCTCTTTTGTGTTCAGCAAATGAGAATAGTAATTAATAATGTAGGATACTGTTTCCTTATCCATTTTTGTTACCCTAATTGGAATTTTTCTCGTGTCGAACGGAACCCGAGAAACTCTCTATTGAGCTACCTAACCGGGACGTTTCTCGTGTCACAAGTAGCTGACTAACGAGCCTAAACCGCTTGCCTGTCCGAGCCGTGCTCACTGTCGACCGCAAGCCCGCAAACACTCACTACTTTTTGGACTCGCACCCAACGACCATGAGGGTTGATGTATGATAAGATCACTCAAAATCACGAGCGTAGCCTCAACCTTTACACCCTCATTTGGTTGGGCTGCAAACCCTCCCATAGGACGGGCTCCCTGTCACCGGAAGCTTACCCATTACAATTAAAAGATAGTCTTCACTCTACAATTTCTTCTTCAGCTAAGTCAAGTTTTATTAGTAAGTCAAAAAAGTCTTCATACAGTTTCTCAACCTCTTCGGCTATTTCGTGATCCCAAAGTACTATCGGATAGTTATTATCGCCTGAGACTTGATTTGTATCAAAACATAAGTGTCCCCAATCACTCCAATCTGCAAACGGTATATAACCTTTGTCAATCAAAAACTCCGTTGGATAGCCATCAAATATCATTCGCACCTGAGCTGCTCTCCAAATATTTACTGGATGCCTACAGAATGAAGCTTGCCAAATTTGTAGTTCGTAAAAATGTTTATGCTTCAAAAATATCTTGTAAGTATCAGGTAACTTATAGCCGATTTGATCCTCAAAATCTTTTATTTCTTGATCTGTTACTTTGCTTGGGATTGGAAGCCAAATTCTCCATTCTTCATCTTCGTTTTGGTTAGCATCAGCCATTTCCTTTTCAATAGACATTGGCAAGTGATTCAAGCCAGTTGCGACCCATTTATTCAAATGTTTATCAATTATTTCCTTTATAGTTACCTCGCTCATATATGCTTTACTTACGAAATATTACAATAGACTGTCGCAATCAAGCTGCCTATCTTGTCTAAGCTTTACCTGTCGGGGCTATTCATGTCAACAGGAGCCGCCTAACCAGCCCCGAAGTTGCCTGTCGAGACGTGCAACCTGTCGCACGAAAGGTCGCAAATACGCTCTTACTTTTGGCAGTTCACCCAACGACCACGAGGGCTGATGGTGTACGAACAAATCCACTGAACGCACACGACCTGAACCTTTACACCCTCGTTTGGTTGGGCTGCTCCCTCCCCCCTCGGGACGTGCTCCCTGTCACACGAGAGCTAACTTACAAAGAAAGCTCTTTTACAACTTCTCCGTTTTCAGCTTTTAGTTGATTAAAGCGTTGGGCCAACTCTGGATGCCCTTGCCAAAACGTAAGCGGGAGCCTCACAACACTAGCTAATAAGTCGCCTTCATATAAATCTCCTTCAGCCAAAACATTCTCTGAAAGAACATCCAGCGCCAAAGGAACCAAATAGACCAAACCAATTTGCTGATTTATCAACTGCCGCAGCTGTTCAACGGTCAGAACTGAAAGCGGAATCTTTCGATAGCTATAGCAGGACTCCACTAACCGAGATGGGAAAGCAATCTCAGTCCAGACATCATTTTCGAGTTGTTCCAACGTCAAATGCTTGTTCATTTTGTTCTGATCTGTCGAGACGTGCCCTTTGTCAGCCAAAAATAGCCTTACTATAATTCTGCCAAAACGGGACGTTTCTCGTGTCGCAGCCAACCCAAAAAGCGGTCTAACTCCGGCGTGCCCTATGTCAACCGAAGCTGACAAACGAGCCAAATAATTCGCCTATCGAGCCGTGCAAGTTGTCGCACGAAGCCAGCAAACACGCGCTATTTATCTGGCTTGCACCCAACGACCACAAGGGCTGATGGATGAGCACACTACTCAACTCAACAACTGGGGCGTCAACCTTTACACCCTTGTTTGGTTGGGCTGCCAACTTTCCCTCGGGACGAGTGCCCTGTCAACCATATCTTTGTTTGCAAGCAAGTTAGCTAAAAAAAGTGCAACTTAGCAAATGCCATTGGTGAGCAGAAGAAGCCTTAGCTCTGTCGAAAATGCGTCCCTCCAGGACGACATTGATTTCCGGGTTTTGCCCTGCTCACCTTCTTTCTTCAACTTGAACAAGTACCCAATGGCGTGGTACGACCACGACCAGCAATTATGTGCGAAATTCAGAAAGAGCATTGGCCGTTGTCCTCATTCTCCTAACCAACTTATTCAATGGAAGCTCCCTTCAAAGCCATTAAGTACGGCGTCGGCATCGACATGGGTAAAGACGAATTTCATGCCTGTCTGATGGCGATCGATCTGGCCCAGCGGCTCAAAATCCGAGCTACCAGAGCCTTTAAAAATACCCCCAAAGGCTTCGCTGAATTCCAGCAATGGGCCAATCATCACGCCCAAAACCATGCCCTGCCGATTCATTACCTGATGGAGGCTACAGGCGTGTACTACGAGCAATTAGCTTTATACCTACACCAGCATCAAGCACACGTTTGTGTGGTGTTGCCCCAGAAAACAGCTAACTATATCAAAGCGCTGGGCATTAAAAGTAAGAACGATAAAGTCGATGCTCAGGCTTTGGCTACGATGGCCGCTCAACAACGGATTGAGAGCTGGCAACCTATTACCAAAGCTATGTACACCTTACGGCAGATCACACGACAACGCACTCATCTACAAGAACTTAAAACGCAATTAGGCAATCAACTATCAGCCCTGGAAGTGGGTATGTATCAGTCCCTGATGGTTGGCAAACAACTCGCTAAGTTGATCGATGAGATCAACAAACAGTTAGCGGACTGTGCCAAACAAATCGAAAAAGCCATTAATGACAACCCCGAATGGAAGCGCAAAGTAGAGCAGATTTGTGCCATCAAAGGGGTGGGTGTACTGACCGTAGCGCAGGTGATTACGGAAACCAATGAGTTTGCCCTGTTCGAGAACCAGCGCCAGTTGGTGAGCTATGCGGGGTATGATATAGTAGAGAACCAAAGTGGTAAGCGCGTGGGCAAAACGCGGATCAGTAAGCGGGGCAACAGCCGCCTTCGGAGGGCCATGTACATGTCGTCGCTGATGGTGGTGGGCTATGAGCAGACACCGTTCGTGGGCTTATACGAGCGGGTCTATGAGCGGACTAAAATCAAGATGAAAGGGTACGTGGCTGTGCAACGAAAGTTGCTAACGATCATCTACAGTCTGTGGAAAAAGGATGAAAAATACGTCGCTGATTATGTAAGTGAAGGGCATAAAAAAGTAGCCCCAACGGAGGGGGCTACACAGCATCGGCCACAAGTGGCCGTGCTTGAAAGGGCGAAGATAAATGAATTGGTCGAATCTTAAAATAATTATACCCTTTTTCTTGCAAAGAAAGACGGTACCCGGAACGCTGGCAAACAAGGTTTTTTTAGACTTGCACCCAACGCCCCAGGGGGCTGATGGATGAGCATGCTACGTTCCTGAACACGATCAACTTGCAACCTTTACACCCTTGTTTGGTTGGGCTGCCAACTTTCCTGCGGGACGAGCATCCTGTCGCCGGAGAGCTACCCACTTATAACATATCAGTCAACGCACCTGAATGACTGAATATCAGATGCAATGTAACTTGCAAACGAGAGAAATTGGTCTCATCAACCTGAAAACCAATCTCTAACCAATCGCAACCCAATCTCGCTACCCCTTCTTTATTGAGTTCAATCCTAAAACCTGTTCGACTTAATTCGGCACGTTGAATGCCGTCATAGCAGCCTTGACTTTGGCTATTTCGTTCACAATAAATCGGCTGGTCTGGTTCTTCAAATAGAGCGTACTGAAGCATAAAGACCTCTGTCGGCTGAATTGCGTCATCTGCAAAAGCCACTATCGCAACTTCATCTTCTTCTTGGACTACAACTGTATTAGCCTGAAACTGAACTTTCATTTAAAATAAGTTTGGCTTGTCGCACGCTACTTGGCAAACTCACTTTTTAGCTGGCCTAACCGGGGCGTTTCTCGTGTCAGCCGCAACCCGCCGAACGAACAAAAAATTAAACCTCTGCGGTCTGCAACCTGTCGCACACAAGCCCACAAACGAGCACTACTTTTGGGCGCTTCACCCAACGCCCGAAAGGGCTGATGGCTCGCCCGCAACTTGCCTGAACGCACGTACCCTCGGTCTTTACACCCTTTCTTGGTTGGGCTGCCGTGTTTGACTTAGCGGCCTGCCTCCTGTCGCCCGGCTGAGATGGTCTAATAAATCGGCACAGTGAACTTGCTTAACTTGCAAGAACATGCAGCCA
>NZ_BAAHBI010000081.1:0-1633 GCF_054776755.1 Spirosoma litoris
GCCTTGTAGCGACAGTGTTGGTGTGGCTGGCTTACCGACATGAACCGTTGTAGCCGCCGACCAGTCACCTTCACAATCACCCAACTTGCACTTCACGCGGTAGGTAGCATCCTGGCTTGGCGTTACGGTCAGGATGGCTCCGGTCTGGAGGGACCCCGTTGTACTGCCATCCGACCAGAGATAATTTCCACCCCCGCAACCCGTTGCCGTCAGCGAGACCGTTTCACCGACGCAAATCGACGGCGTACTCACGATAATCGGCACGGCGGGTGTACCCAGGCTAATGCGCAGCGTAGCCGAAGGAGCACTTGGGCAACCAGCCACTTCACAGATAGCGGTTAGCCAACGTTCGGTGTATACCGATGTCTCATAGACAGCCCCTTCTTTACCATCCGACCATTTCACCGTACCGGTAGCGCAACCTGTGGCGGTTACCGAAACCGTACCACCGTTACAAACCGTTAGGGCATTGCTCGACAGGGAAGGTGCATCAACGACACCTACATTCACCTTGGCACCCGTGGCATCGAAGGCCGCACAGAGGTGGCTAATCAGTTGCCCCACATCCGTTGTTCGGGTAACCCCCAGGTTGATCGAAGACAGAGCGAAGTAATTAGCATCACCCGATGTTCCGTTATAAACCAGCGTATGAATCGAGTAGTGAGCATTCGCCGATGGTACACTGAACTGAGGAGTGATACCGCTTTGCTGAATCACACCCTCTTTCGCCAACAGGTAGACTACCGAGTAGCCATTGGGTTGAACCAGACCACCACTTAGTGTTGCCGCTACCAGCGCGGTAGTGCTACTGGCAGCACACACATTGCCATTCACCGGTGTCAATCCACCGGCGTTAACCAGGCAGTTTCCAGGATTGATCGTGACCGTGTTCGATGGATCGCTTAGACAGGTCCGGTACTTACACTGAGCCGAGTAGTTCTGCGTCCCTTCGGGGCGGACCACGATCGAGCTACCTGTGTTGTTTCCGTAGATGTCATTCGCCGACCAGATCACCGTACCCGGACAACCATTGGCGGTCAGGGTTACCGATCCACCCGCTGTAACCACGGTAGCCGAAGCCGTAATCGTGGGGGCCGTAACCGGTACGACCGTAATCACGTACGAACTCGAGGTTGGGCTGGTGCAGCCATTCATCGTACAGTACACGGTGTAACCCGTCGTTACCGTTGGTTTTACGATAATGCTGGCCGTCGTTTCGCCCGTGCTCCAGTGAGGGGTACCGGGGCAATTTTGCACCGTCAGGGTTACCTCTTCACCAGGACAGATGGCGCTTGTACTACAAACAGCCTCCGGCGTTGGCAACGCCGTTACCGTTACCGCAATCACGTTCGATTTACCCGTACCACACTGACCCGCGTCTTTACAGAGGGCATAGAACTCGTGGTTACCAGTCGTTGCCGTTACCGAGACAATCGCTCCCTGCTGACCATCCGACCAGATCACCGTGCCGCCGTTGCAGCCTGTGGCCGTCAACGTGACAACCCCACTGATGCAAACCTGCTGCGTCGAAGCGGTTACCACTGGACTCGTGCCCGTTCCCGTATTGACAACCACCGTTACCGGGTTGGAAGCCCCGCTCTCACAACTACCCACCTGGCAGGTTGCGTAGTAG
>NZ_BAAHBI010000082.1:0-948 GCF_054776755.1 Spirosoma litoris
TAAGGGTTATCCGCTTCGGCCATACTTTGTTTACACTGCCATCTATCAAGTCGTTTTCGAAAATGATGACCGAAATACTGGCCACCCCGATCCGAATGAACAATCAAGCCCGGTTTCGGTTGACGCAACTGAATAGCTTGGTCAAATGCTCTGATAATCAGACTTTCCCTCATGTGTGTGTCGACCCACCAGCCGACAATACGCCGAGAGAACAAATCCATCCAACTCGCCAGATAAGCCCATGCGCCACCTGAAAGAGGCAGATACGTGATATCGCCCACCCAAGCCTGATTCGGTGCAGTTGGCTTACCCAACTCAATCAACTGATTGGCACAAGCCGTTAAGCCATGTCGGGAATCAGTCGTTTTGGGCACGAAACTACGCGGTTGAATGGCTCGCCAGTCTTGCTCTTGCATCAAACGACGTACTCGATGACGACCAGCTTTGAGGCCCTGCTCTTTCAGCGCTTCCAGCACACGACGGCTGCCATAGCGCCTTGAGTTTTCCCAAAAGATCTTGTCGATGGCTGTGGTCATAGCTAGATCGCTATCTGATGGAGTGAGCGTTGTTCCACTACGATACGTGTAATAGGCAGTCTTGCTGACATTCAATGTTTTACAGAGCAATCGTACAGGGAAACTGTCTTCTTCAGCTTGAATAAATCGATAGATTTGCCTTAGGTCTGTCGGCTGAAAATGGCGACAGCTTTTTTTAATATCTCGCGCTCCATCTCAGCTTGGCGTAGCTGCTTACGAAGCGTCTCGACTTCCTGCTGAAGGTTTTGGTCGGTTTTCTTTTCCCCTTTGTCATTGCTCTTGCGCCAAGCGTGAATCAGACTGTCACTAATGCCCATCTTACGGGCTACGGCCATAATGGGTTCACCATTGGCAACCAGCCGCAGCACGTCGGCTTTAAATTCAGCGGTATACTTCCGTTTTGGTTGTTGGG
>NZ_BAAHBI010000083.1:0-756 GCF_054776755.1 Spirosoma litoris
TTGGCTTTATGAGCCTTAGCACCATCGGCCACAAAAAGCGCCTTACCAGCTAGACAACTTTCGACTTGGTTGATAAACCAGCCAAACCAATGTGCGTTTAGTTTAGGCAGAAAAGCTGCGTATCCCTGTCCTGTAAAGGGGCATAAGGTCAAATACAGATAAACATTTTCATAACCAATACGGATGGGCGAAACTGGACGATGACCCATAGGGGACCACTTTCGGCCCAGTTCCGTGCGGGTTCCTGCTCGTAATTCATCATGATAGAAGATGGCTTGGTCAGGAAAGTTAGCCCTTAACTGACCAAACTCTTTTTAAAAGTCTCGATGGCCCCAGGTGCTTGTTCGATATGCACCGGTCGTCCAGTTTTGGATTTTATTTTCAATCGTTTACACAAATCAAAAACACCACCAATTGTGTACTCTACTCCTAGACTACCCCTTAGATAAGCCTGAATATCAGCTAATGTTTGGGCCTGATCATCGAGTAAAAATTGACGCAGATGGCTGATTTGAATGGTGGATAGCTTGCCGAAATAGGTGGCTTTTCGAGGTTGAACTAAGGTTTCTAGCCCTTTTTCTTGATAGGTTTTCCAGATCCTCTGTGCTTGTCTTAAACTCAGATTAACTTGCTGGGCTGCCTCTGCCTGGGTGCTGCATTGGCCCGACTTTAACAACCGTAAGAAGCGGACATGATCTCTAAACTGGGCTTTCTTTTGCTGCTTTTCGGTGGTCTGCAACAAGTCCAAATCTTCCT
>NZ_BAAHBI010000084.1:0-1017 GCF_054776755.1 Spirosoma litoris
GTAATTCCGCCTTTAGGCGGCTCCACAACGACTCGGCAAAGGCATTATCGTAGGGATCGTCGGCTCGGCTCATGCTGGGCCTGATTCGCCATAATCGTACTAACTCTTTCAACTCAGCTGACACATATTGACCCCCTCGGTCGGAATGGATAATCAGGCCTGTAGCCGGTTGACGCGACTGCAACGCACGACGCAACGGAAGTATAACCAGCTCATCTTCCATAGTTTTACCCACTTGCCAACCTACCACTTTTCGCGAGTAAAGATCCATCCAAGTAGCCAAATAAGCCCAGTCGCCATTGATCAGCGGCAAATAGGTAATGTCGCTGACCCAGATCAAATTAGGGGCTTGAGGTAGAGGCTGATCTAACAACAAATTGGGCCAATATCCTCTGCCATGGGTGCTGTCAGTCGTACGAGGCACAAACGATTTGGGTTGAATAGCCTGTAGGTCAGCGGCTTTCATCAATGTTCGTACTTGATGGCGGCCGATCAAATATCCTTTCTGCTGCAACTCAGCTGTGACACGTCGGCTGCCATACCGTCGTTTATGCTCAGCAAAAACCTGTTCCACAGCACGTTGATGGGCTGTTTTCTCTGGCGTTAATTGGTAGCTGCCGCCCCGCAAATACCGATAATAGGCGGAACGACTCACCCCGAGCACCAAACATAGTGTTTCAACGGCAAACTCATTGGTTAGCTGTTGAACGAGCTCGTACCGTAATCTCAGGTCTGTCGGCTGATAATGCTCAACGCTTTTTTTAAGATCTCGCGCTCAGTTTCCAGTTGGCTGATCCGTTGTAACAGTCGCTTATTCTCAAGCATCACATCAGAAGCCTGGCTCGAAATGTGATTTTTCCCGTCCCTTGTGTTGCGCTGCTTCCATTTATAGATCAGCGCTTCACTAATGCCTAACGCCTGAGCTACGTAAGTCACGCTTTGCCCGTTAGCAATCATTTTTAGCACATCGGCTTTGAAAGCAGCGTCGTATTTTCGACGTTTAAGGGATTTGTTTTT
>NZ_BAAHBI010000085.1:0-1045 GCF_054776755.1 Spirosoma litoris
GCCAACTTACGCCGACTCTTCATACTTTCCTTATCATCAACCCGATGCAAAAGTTGAAGTGCCAACTTACGTATGGTGGCAAAATTCTCCGCCCCATTACCCGACCGAATTCGCTGTTGATCTTCATGGAAAACCATGTCCAGCCACCAGTGCAACTGATTCTCGATCCCCCAATGATGGCGAACGGCCGAGTTGAAAGCCGCAGGGGGCAGTACTAAATCACTCAAATAATAACGGGTCTGGTGGCTGACGACTCCGTTGATCTCACGAGTAGCCTCTACTAGAATCACACTCTGACAGGCAGGCCAATCCCGTAGATCGTCATACAAACTCAGCTTGCTTTCCACATAACAACGGCGCGTTTCAATACGCCCACTACCAAAATCAATGTGCTCATCAACAGGTAGTTGTGGCTTAGTCTGCTGCATCCGCTGGGTCACTTGCTCGTAAAGTAAGCCTTGATTTTTCTTTAACGCCAACAGGTAATGCCCTTTTCTGTCCACGATCAGCTCGGCGTTGCCTGGCTCACAAGCAATGGCATCAATACTCACTAAGGTATTGGTCAACTCCAGGGTCTTGAGTAGCTCCGCAATGGCGGTCTTTTCATTACTTTTAGAGGCCACTTTTTCCTGACCCAGTACCAGCCGATGTTCGCCTGCCCAAGCACTGACAATGCATAAGCCTGATTTCTTCTGACCGGCTTTGGCGGTGGCTCGAAGGACTTTACCGTCCACATTGAGTTGGTTCATCATGGGCTCGAGTGTGGTCATGATCTGTTTTGACCAGCGGTACAAGCAGTGGGCAAAGGCTTTCTTGTCCAAAAATTTGAGTACCCGATTAAATGTATCATGCGATGGAATGCCGTTAGGCAGACTAAGAAAGGTACGCAGGAAGGCCTCTTTTCGACGACCATAAAGGGCAATTTCTTCATAATCATCCGCTCCACAGATAACAGCTAACAGGGTGATTACCAGTATATCAAGTAATAAATGGCGTTTGCGACGATTCAATCGAAAATCCGGTACGTTTGCGAAAAAAGTAGTCC
>NZ_BAAHBI010000086.1:0-2083 GCF_054776755.1 Spirosoma litoris
CCCGAACCGGACGTGCACCTTTCGTTATGCATCCGGCTCTCCAGGAACCATCATGAACTCAGGCGGTTTCATCCATCCCCGCTGATAGTGCATTACCTTTTGCCAGCCCATTTGATAATGTTCCACCGCCTGACCCCGCCAGACCTTCCAACGAGGACGGAGTTGACTAGGTTGACGGTGTTTCAAAATCAGATGTGCATTGGCTTTGGGATACTTCTTACGTAACCAACGCCAAATACGATCCCGTCCATACCAATCCAGGGACGATAAGATCTTCTTGGCGCCAGTACAGTACTTGTAGAAGTTGCCCCAACCGCGCAGGATGGGGTTCAGTTTTTGTAGCAATTCATCCAGCGACCAACCCAGGGTGGCTCGGCCCGTTAACTGTTTGATACGGTAGCGCAAATCCGCAGCTTTCTGCTTGGGTATTTCTAACCGAGGTGTCCATCCGTAACGATAGTCCCAACGCATACTAACTCGATGACCTAAGAATTGGAAGCCCTCGGTTAGAGGGGTAATCTTGGTCTTTTCAGGGGAGAGGGTTAAACCCATCTTCTCCTGGAGTAGCGTTTGTAGGACCTCTCGCTCAGCTTGTGCATTTTCTTGAGTACCACTCACTAAAATGACAAAATCGTCCGCGTAACGAAACGGAAAGTACACCGCCCGACCAGCCTGACGATCCACACTTCGAGACCACATAGCGGCTTTGATACCATCGCACTGGCGACTTTGACGACGCTTTGTTTGGTGGTTAACCCACCGTTCATAGCGTTCTTCGATCAAACCCAGAGCTACATTGGCCAGCAAAGGGGAAACGATGCCTCCTTGCGGAGTGCCTGCATCGGTTCGCAGAAATTGTTCCTCTGACAGAATGCCTGCTTTCAAAAACTGAACCAGTAACTGGTTAACCCGTCGGTCAGCCGAGTGCTGCCGAATCCGGTCCATCAGTTGGTGATGATCGATGTGATCAAAACAGGCTTGAATATCGCCCTCGATCACCCATTGATAGGGCATCTCATGGCGTTTGTTATCCTGTTTATTCACTTTCCGAGGACGCATACTCATACGAATATGCTCTAGCGCTCCATGGCAGCCTCTTCCCGGCCGAAAGCCGTAGGAGACAGGCCAGAAGCGCGCTTCCAGAATAGGTTCCAGAACTTGTTTGATGGCACTTTGTACCACCCGATCCGCAATGGTCGGAATGCCCAGTGGACGGAATTTCCCTGGTTTACCCACTTTAGGGATCAACTTCCGGCGGCAAGGGCTGGGTTTATAAGATCCAGTCCGAAGCTGCTGGTGAAGAGTCGCTAAGAAGGGGGCTTCGCCAATGCGCTGGCGAATGCTTCCGACCGTCATCCCATCAATTCCTGGTGTGCGTTTGCCCTTATTCTGGGCTACGCGACGCCAGGCTTCTCGTAAGTTACGCAGGTCTGTTAACCAGTTCCATAACTCCCGATACGCTTCGGTGGGATGTGTCTGACTCCATTGATACAATTTTCGTTGCACGCTGAGTACCCAGTCATAGTCTGCCTGGTGAGCCAAGTCCATGGCTCGCTTCTCCGGCTTTGAAAGCGTATCGATTCCCTGCCCGCCTTCGCCATGTAAACGGCTTTCCCGTTCTCGGACTACTACGCGAACTCCGCCCTGAGAATGACCCTTCCCGAGTCGCTGTCGATAGCCTGTTTTCCTAACAGGCGGATCATCCCCAGTTCCCATGTTCCGATTTCTGACCTGTGAATCCTTAGATGGCATGCTCTACCCCTGGTGGTACGGGATGATGGCTAGGGGGAAGCTCCATCATCGAATAAGGTAAACTCATTCCTGGCTTGGCAACATCAAAGCCAAACCAATCAGCCCACAGGTTCCCTCTCAGCCAGTTCTGAAGGTGAGGGTTGGTCGCTAAGTACAGAGGCTTCCCGCGCATGCTTCGTTGTCTCATCATCGATTCGGTGGTAGCCCGGCCGACAGGAATTGGCCTGTCTCCGGTACAGTTCAGGCTGCTCTGCTTATGACACCCGCTTGGCAGCACCCAGCGAGCTTTGCAGCCCCCTTCACCCCAACTTCCCTAGTTGGGGCGGGCAGT
>NZ_BAAHBI010000087.1:0-792 GCF_054776755.1 Spirosoma litoris
TTACGGTTTCAAAGTAACATTTGGTAACGAGACCGATACGCGGTTTTTATGTAGGGCGTTACAAGCATTGATTCAGTCGCCAGTAGCTATAAAACACGTTGAGTTTATTGAAAGCGAAATTCCGGGCCTAACCAAAGACAGTCGTAGCGGAGTGTACGATGTGGCTTGTGTGGATGAACAAGGGAATCAGTTTATCGTCGAGATGCAGTTGAGCAAGTATCCAGACTTCATTCAGCGCATGAAATTCTATTCGTTTTACAGGCTTAATACGCTGGTTCGGAAGGGTAAATACAAGTTCGAGGGCTTGCCCAAAATTTACTGCATCGGTATTTTAGCTACCAACATTTTTCCTCATATTGTTGACTATCATAACGTGGCGGTACTGCGAAACGAGAAAGGCGAACTGATTGACGAGCAGACGACGTTCATTACAATAGAATTGGCTAAATTCAAGAAACGGTTAAGCAGCATTCAAACCGATTTGGACAAGTTGATTTATACGATGAAGACCCTACACAAAGCGACCAAACCCAAGCAATTTCCTCAGTTCTGGAGTGAGGAGTGGTTAGAAGCGGCCATTAAGGAGTTAGACACGCGAGCAATGTCCCCTGAAAAGCGGATGGCTTATGAAATGACGCTTTCAGCCAATGCATTGGCGATTGAGAATGAGAACAGGAAAATTCAAGAGGCTAAAGAAGCAGAAAATTTAGCTGTCAAAACTGAGACGGTTAAAAATGCGCTCTCGAAAGGTCTTGACATAAATTTAGTAGCTGACATTGCCGAGGTTAGTGT
>NZ_BAAHBI010000088.1:0-645 GCF_054776755.1 Spirosoma litoris
GTCGTTTTCACGCCATTCAGCGTCAGCACCAGTTGATCGGTAGCCACTGGGCAGTTCACGTTGGTGGTACTTACCGTCAGTGTCAGCGTTACCTGGGTAGCCTGTACATCATCTCCACTGGCGGTATAGATCGCATGGAGCGAGTACGGGTTATCGAAGCTTCCGTTACCACTGGTGGTCCAGTGAGCGGTGTTGCCACCGCCCCCCATGGCACCCTGTAATTGATAACTCGCCGTTGAACAAACACGCGCATCAGCACCCGCATTGGCCGTGGCTGGGTTAACCCCATCGCAAGGGGTTGGTTCGGTGCACGTAGTAATCTGCACATGAATCGCAGCGGGTAGACTCACGCAACCAGTGCTGGTCCGCTCGATTACGTAGTATGTACCCCCACCAACGGCAGCCGAATTGGCTACTTTGTTGGTCAGTGCGGCATCCGTATAGTACTCGAATAGACCACCTGCTGTCGTCACCTGGCTCGTCACCGCTGTCGATAGATCCACCGTTGTCATCGGACACGTATTGGTTTTATCTACGACCGTTGGGATCGCTACTTTACCCAAGACCGTGATGGTCAGCCCACTGGACACATCGCTCCGGCAGGTTCCTGACGCAGCGGCACAATAGGCCGTGTAGGTTTCGGTA
>NZ_BAAHBI010000089.1:0-702 GCF_054776755.1 Spirosoma litoris
TATGTCGATCCAGTTTTTTGGAAAAAGATAAACTCAATCGAACCAGTCGTGAACAGCGTTGACGAAGCGTACAGAAGAAGCGTTCGACATGGTTTGTGTCTTTCTTTTCCTGGCTGAAGCGGTGTTGAGCAGCCGGAATGATCTGTTTGTAGGCCTTCCAGTCGTCGGTATAAAAAGTTGCTCGCTGACGATAGGCTTCAGGCAGTGCCTGCCACAAGCCCAAGGCACCCTCTGAACTGCGATCCCCAACAAATAAGGCTACTACTTGGCGGCTAGCTCGGTCAAGGGCCAGCCAAAGCCATTGTTTATTCGCTTTCCAAGCTACAAAACTCCACAGTTCATCAAGTTCAGACTCAACCTTAACTAGTTCAATGTCAGATGATTCTTTCGCAGTGCAGGCTAAATCCTGGGGAACTTCGTCATAGAGTTTATCCATATAGGCGTAGAGTTGATGGGCTTTAATTTCCATGACTCGGCAGATGGCTTCAAGCGAAATGCGTTCGGCTAGCATCAGTTCAATACGCCGTTTATACTCATTCGACAGCGGTTGGTATGTTCGCATCTGGACAAATTGTCGAGCGCAACGTTTACATTTTAGGCGAGCCTTACGGTAGTAAGTAGACCCATTCTTGACTAAGTTTGTCGATCCGCAGGCGGGGCAGTTATGTTGTTGAAACATGGCACGTAGCACTAAGTTTGGCG
>NZ_BAAHBI010000090.1:0-1451 GCF_054776755.1 Spirosoma litoris
CCAGACCCGTTGACCTGGATGGTGTATTCGCCCAATTGGGTCGCCGTGTAGGTATAGCTGGTGGCACCTGCAATGGCACTACCATTGCGATACCACTGATAATTACGATAACCTGCTGGTGCCGACACAACCACCTGGATGGGCGCACCGGGACAAACTTTCACTGGAACCGTTGTACAAACGGTGGCCGTATCGCCAGGTATCGCTGCGGTGTTGTAAACCACACCTACCTGCGTAATGCTGGCCGAGAAGGTCAGCGTTGTCGTCGCTCCGGCAGCCAGACTTGGCACCGTCCAGATACCGACCGGACTGGTAGCCGCATAGCTACCCGCCGTGGTCGAAACAGATCCAGGTACGAGTACCAGACCGGCACTCATCGACTCTTGAACGTCCACGTTGGTGGCTGAACCCGTGCCTCTATTGGTCAGTGTGAGCGTGTAGGTCACGACCTCGCCTAAACCAGCCCGGGTCTTGTTGACCTGTTTGGTCAGATCCAGCGATGGAGCCGGATTTGGCCCACACACCATACCGGGGATGCTCACCACCTTGTCGGCGCAACCCGCGCGGCTTACCGTCAGGCTCAGCGGTGCTCCCGAAGGCACACCCGTAATCAGCCCGTTACTGGCCACACCCTGACTCACTCTCACCGTCGCTCCATTGAGGAGGGTGTAATACAGATAGTAGGTATTCGTACCCTTGTCGTCACAGATCGGACCGCTCAGGCTAATCCCTGGATTTTCACAAGGACTGGTGCAGTTGGCTGGGCTAACCACCGTAATCCGGGTGATACAGGTTCCGTCCGTTGAGCTGATCACTAAATTGGTGCCTACTGGAATACCCACGATGGTATTCCCCGAAATACTGCCCGCGTTGACACTCACCACGCCCCGGTCAGCCAAGAAGCTCACCGAATAGGTCCCGTTACCCGAACAGATTGGCTGACCAGTGGTCAGTTTTGGCTGTGTACAGGTTGGTGTTACGGGACACGAGGCTGGGCTTTCGACCGTCGATACGGTGATACAGCCACTACCATTGCTGGCCGTCACACTGACGGGTGTCCCAACCGGGATGTTGATTACACTAGAACCACTCACCGTACCCGCACTAGCCAGCACATTGGCTGTGCTGCTGTAGAGACTCACGCTGTAGGTTCCATTGGCTGGATTGCAGACGGGGTTGCCTACCGTTAACACCGGTTTCTCACAAACGGGCGGCACGGGTGTTACCGTAATCACCTCGATATCACTATCGTCCTCATCCTGCGATGGGTTATGCTTATGATCCCCTGACGTATCATCATTGATCGGCGTACCATCGTTGGTCGGATTGTTATCCGGATCGGAATCCTTATCCGGCAGATTCAACGCATTGCTCGCACTGCTGATCTCGGCTCCGTTGGTCAGACTACCCGTCACAGTAGATCCCACCGTGAAGGTGATGTTACGCGTAGT
>NZ_BAAHBI010000091.1:0-1048 GCF_054776755.1 Spirosoma litoris
CTTGGGCTTGTTATCCGTATTTCGACCCTTTGATTTACGCCACTTTGGGGCTAATTCGCCTTCCATTTGGTGAGCCTGATCAGGCGTGTAATAGTTGCAACTTCCGTGCGGCCGTAACGTATTATAATTCTCAATGGCGCGCTGAACGGCTTCCTTGGCGGCCTCAAACGTAACAAACCCCCGGTTTTGTAACATATCTTCTTTGATGGTTCGGTTCACCCGTTCAGCTAACGCATTTTCATAAGGATCACCATTTTGGGTCATACTAATAGCTATTTTGGCCTGTTTCAAGAAGGTTATATAATCGGTGCAACAGTATTGTACCCCTCGATCTGAATGATGAATTAAGTGCTCTTTCAAGTGTCCTTTATTCGTCTGTAAGGCCATTTTCAGCGCAGCGACTGGGCCTGTAGCTTGCAATGACTCATCTAAGGCCCAGCCCACGATCTTCCGTGAATAGGCGTCAGTGATTAAGCTCAGATAACCAAATCCACGACCAATCAGAATGTACGTAATGTCACTTACCCATAAAGAGTTGGGAGCTTGTACATATAGTCCTGTCGTCAAATTGGGATATTTAAAATAGCGATGGTGAGACCAGGTCGTCTTCACTCGCCTACCCCTCTTGACGATCAGTAAGCCATTATCTCTTAGTAGGTTAGCTAATTTATCTCGACCTATCTTGATGCCATGTTGCTGACGAAAATCAGTCAGTTTGTAGTGTAACACATCAATGCCAATGGAGGGTAAATCAATCCGTAATCGTCTGACTTCACTGAGTAATAGAGCAACCTGCAAGTCGTCTTTGTCAGCTCGTTTCCGCTCATCATACCAAGCCTGGCGGCTCATTCCAAACAGGCCGCAGAGGGTCTGCATACGCACCAAGGGATGATGCAGATGCAAGTGACTCACCGCTTGGAACCAGACTTTTTTCGAATGGGAATCTTGAATTCTTTTTCGGCTATTTCAATCACCGTTTGCAAGGCTTGGTTCTTCAAACGTTCTTGCTGGAGCAGCGCTTCGGTGTCGGCCAGTTTTTGTTGAAGGG
>NZ_BAAHBI010000093.1:0-1085 GCF_054776755.1 Spirosoma litoris
CATACCATGTTCTGAGTTTGTCTTCAGCTGTGGCTACTGTAAAACTCCAATGGATTTTAGTTGCCCGTTGATTACGGTCAGTAGCCCACAAATCAACCTGCTGACCTAATTCCTCGATACTGCCAATACGCCGGTTCAAACACTGGCGAGCCAATGCCGAAAACTCCACCTCGGCCATGTTGAGCCAAGAGCCATGCTTAGGCGTGTAGTGAAACACTAACTTGCGGCTTAAGTTCCGTGCATCGACTAGGGGTAGATGTTCGTAGAATGAGCCATATTTATGCGTATTGAGATTATCCTGTACTACGTCAATCAACTCAACATGGGGGTAATAGGTGGTTAAGAGGTGATGCATAAACTGAGCGTAGTCGGCTTTAGTGCGCTGATGGCGGATCTGAGTATAGCGTTGACCACTGTCCAGATCGTAGGCTAACAGGACTACCGCCGTGCCTTGCCGGACGTATTCATTATCTTCTCGGGCCGCTTTACCCGGCTCCATAGGCAGTGCTTGTACCACCTCGTCGAGCAACTGACAGGGTCGCTCATCGAAGCACAAGCGAACACGGCTTGGTGAAGCCGGTTGCTGATACAGGTTCAGGACGTCTTCCATTTTCGCTATATACTCGCCATCGACTTGTCCGATGCACCATTGCTTTCGGAGCCAGGGCTTAAGCTTACTTTTTTTAACACTAAGCGGACCGATTCATCGTCAATGTGAATGGCTAGCTTCACTAACCGCTCGTTGATCAAAGCTGCTGTCCAGCGTGTCCGCCCATCAGGGGCCTCACTACAAGCCAATTGGGTAATATGGGCTTCCACCTCTTGAGTCACTTTGCGGGGTTGACCAGGTCGAGCTTTCTCCCCTATGGCCCTCAGTAGCCCCTCATCCCGATAGCGTTTACGCAGATTGAAGACCGTAGCCAGGCTAATGCCCAGCGATTGGCTAATCTGCTGAGGATGTTGGCCTTGATGGGAAAACTGTAAGGCTCTGGCGCGAGTTAACTTCCGAGCGGACTCTTTGCCTTTACGAACGAGTTGGTCAAGCGTCGTGAGGTCGGCTTCCGACAGCACAAACGGGGTAGCGT
>NZ_BAAHBI010000094.1:0-809 GCF_054776755.1 Spirosoma litoris
ATAAAATGTAAGCTCATCCAATTCTTCACTGAAAATTCGAACCGTACTAACAGTGCTTTGAAGCCGTCGATCCAAGCGTTAGCGTGCTCAATGACTGAACGATCTTGATAAAGTTCCCCATCAAAAATGTGGGTACCACTTTCGTAAGGTTCAGATTCCTGCTTGGCTGAGTTGCGCAGATTTTCCTTGACATTGGCAATGATTTCCTCTTTTTCACAAGCGACCACAAAGTCAGATGAATCAAAGCCCGAATCGGCGTTCAGAAACAGCCCTTTAAGATTTATATCAGCCTCTTTGAGTAAGGTACATAGTTCATCAAACAGCCCTTGTATCTGGAATAAGTCATGATGCTGGCCTTCTTGAGGAGTGGACATAGCTAGCATAATACCCTGATTATCTGACAAAAACAGCGCATTCGTTGTATTGCAGGCCTTTCGACCTTGATAGCCTACGGCATCTCCGCCATTCTTGGCAGGGGTATGACTACCATCAAATTCGATGCTCGATAAATCCAGATACTTGAGATTTTTACGCAAAATGTTGATCCAGACATGCTTCCAGCAGTTTGCCTTACTCCATTTATTGTAGTAGTAAAAGACCGAATTCCAACTGAGCACCTTGTTACTAAAGAATTGTTTAGTCGGTAATTCCCGCCATTGACAACCGGTTTTGAGCCGATGGAAAATGCATTCCACAATCTCCGTTAAAGGGACAGTTGTCTCAAATCCACGTTGCCCGATTGTCAACTGTGGCAAAATCCACGTTTCAATCATAGCTTTGTCCATGATCCCCATTGTTGTGTTTATTGA
>NZ_BAAHBI010000095.1:0-1307 GCF_054776755.1 Spirosoma litoris
TCGCTTATTTTCACTCTCTCAAGCACGTCCGCTTGCGGCCGATGCTGTGTAGCCCCCTCAGTCGGGGCTACTTTTTTTCGTTCCTCACTTGCATAATCAGCTACGTACTTTTCATCTTTTTTCCACAAAGTGTAGATGATAGTTAACAATTTTCGTTGCACGGCCACGTAGCCCTTCATCTTGATTTTTGTCCGCTCAAAAACCCGCTCGAACAAGCCCACGAACGGCTTCTGCTCATAGCCCACCACCATCAAAGACGACATATACATGGCCCTGCGCAGGCGGCTGTTGCCCCGCTTACTGATCCGCGTTTTGCCTACTCGCTTACCACTTTGGTTCTCTACTATATCATAACCTGCATAGCTCACCAACTGGCGCTGGTTCTCGAATAAAGCAAACTCATTGGTTTCCGTAATCACTTGCGCTACGGTCAGCACACCTACGCCTTTGATGGCACAAATCTGCTCGACTTTGCGCTTCCAGTCGGGGTTATCATTGATGGCTTTTTCAATTTGTTTGCTACATTCGGCTAACTGCTTATTGATTTCATCAATCAACTTAGTAAGTTGTTTGCGCACCAGTACCGACTGATACATACCTATTTCTAAGGCCAGGAGTTGGTTGCCGAGTTGGGTCTTAAGTTCTTGTAAGTGAGTATGTTGTCGCGTAGCCTGTCGTAAGGTATACATGGCTTTAGTGATGGGTTGCCAGCTCGCAAGCCGTTGCTGAGCGGCCATCGTGGCCAGGGCCTGTGCATCAACTTTATCGTTTTTGCTTTTAATCCCCAGGGCTTTGATATAGTTGGCTGTTTTCTGGGGTAGCACGACACAAACGTGGGCTTGATGCTGATGCAGATATAAGGCCAGTTGTTCGTAGTAAACTCCTGTGGCCTCCATCAAATAATGTACCGGCAGGGAGTGGTCTTTGGCATGGTGATTAGCCCACTGTTGAAGTTCAGCGAAGCCCTTAGTCGTGTTTTTAAAGGCTCTGCTAGCTCGGATTTTGAGCCGTTGGTTCAGATCAATCGCCATCAGGCAGACATGAAACTCATCTTTACCCATGTCGATGCCGACCCCATACTTAACAGCTTTGTAGGTAGTTTCCATTGGATAAGTTGGTTAGGAGAATGAAGACAAAAGGCCAATGCTCTTTCTGAATTTCGCACATAATTGCTGGTCGTGGTTGTACCGCGCCATTGGGTACTTGTTCAAGTTTTAGAAAGAAGGTGAGCAGGGCAAAACCCGGAAATCTATGTCGTCCTGAGAGGACGCATTTTCGACAGAGATCTGGCTTCTTCTACTCACCAG
>NZ_BAAHBI010000096.1:0-2338 GCF_054776755.1 Spirosoma litoris
GCCTACACCTGCCGCCTATCAACGTCGTCGTCTACAACACCCCTTTATACCGGAACACTCATCTTCAGGCCAGTTTCGCACTTAGATGCTTTCAGCGCTTATCTGTTCCCCACGTAGCTACTCGGCCGTGCCTGCGGCCAAACAACCGATTCGCCAGCGGTGAGTCCATCCCGGTCCTCTCGTACTAAGGACAGATCCCGTCAGTATTCCCACGCCCACCACAGATAGGGACCGAACTGTCTCACGACGTTCTGAACCCAGCTCGCGTGCCACTTTAATCGGCGAACAGCCGAACCCTTGGAACCTTCTCCAGCCCCAGGATGTGACGAGCCGACATCGAGGTGCCAAACCTCCCCGTCGATGTGAGCTCTTGGGGGAGATCAGCCTGTTATCCCCGGCGTACCTTTTATCCTTTGAGCGATGGCCCTTCCATGCGGAACCACCGGATCACTATACCCTGCTTTCGCACCAGATCGGCTTGTAGGCCTCACTGTCAAGCTTGCTTCTGCTATTGCACTCCCCTGCCGATTACCGTCCGGCATGAGCAAACCTTGGGAAACCTCCGTTACCCTTTCGGAGGTGACCACCCCAGTCAAACTACCCACCAAACGCGGTCCTGTCTCCAGTTAGAACGCCAGTCAGCCAAGGGCGGTATTTCAAGGTTGATTCCACGATGCCTGGCGACACCGCTTCGCAATCTCCCGCCTATCCTACACATGCCTGACCGGCATTCAGCGTTAAGCTGTAGTAAAGGTGCACGGGGTCTTTCCGTCCCGTGGCGGGTAAGCGGCATCTTCACCGCTACTACAATTTCACCGAACTCATGGTTGAGACAGTGCCCAGATCGTTACACCATTCGTGCAGGTCGGAACTTACCCGACAAGGAATTTCGCTACCTTAGGACCGTTATAGTTACGGCCGCCGTTTACTGGGGCTTCAGTTCAAACCTTCGCCTTGCGACTAAGCTCCCCCCTTAACCTTCCAGCACCGGGCAGGTGTCAGACCCTATGCGTCAACTTTCATTTTGGCAGAGTCCTGTGTTTTTGGTAAACAGTCGCCTGGGCCTCTTCTCTGCAGCCGCTGTTGCCAGACGGCCCCCCTTATCCCGAAGTTACAGGGTAATCTTGCCGAGTTCCTTAACCATGATTCTTTCGCGCACCTTAGAATATTCATCCCAGCTACCTGTGTCGGTTTACGGTACGGGTATCTATACGCTTAACATAAATCTACTTTTCTTGGAAGCCCCGTCTACTCTTCGCTTCAGCCGAAACCTCCGCTCAACGCCCTATTCCGTCAGGACCTAGAATCTCTGGCACTCCGTCATAAATTTACCTGCATAGATAGTTTGGGAATATTAACCCAATCCCCTTCAGCATCACGTGTCCGCTTAGCCTTAGACCCCGACTAACCCTCCGATGACTGCCATCGCGGAGGAAACCTTAGCTTTTCGGTGTGAGGAGTTCTCATCCTCATTCTCGTTACTTATGCCTACATTTGCTTTTCTATGCGGTCCACCACAGCTCACGCTGCAACTTCACCCCCCATAGAATGCTCTCCTACCACAACATACTCTTGTATGTGTCCATACCTTCGGTGGTGTGCTTGATGCCCGTTTATTATCGACGCCCGCCCCGCTCGACCAGTGAGCTGTTACGCACTCTTTAAAGGAATAGCTGCTTCCAAGCTAACCTCCTGGCTGTCTCAGCAGCCGGACCGCCTTTGTTCAACTTAGCACACACTTGGGGACCTTAGATGATGGTCTGGGTTGTTCCCCTCTCGGACTTGGACCTTAGCACCCAAGCCCTCACTGCCACGCACCTCTCTGCGCATTCGGAGTTCATCAGAAGTTGGTAGGATGTGACTCCCCCGCATCCTGTTGGTCGCTCTACCTCACAGACAGTAACACGTAACGCTGTTCCTAAAAACATTTCGGAGAGTACGAGCTATTTCTCAGTTTGATTGGCCTTTCACCCCTATCCCCAGCTCATCCGGAAGCTTTTCAACGCTTATCGGTTCGGCCCTCCACGGTGTGTTACCACCCCTTCAGCCTGGCCAGGGATAGATCACCAAGTTTCGCGTCAACCCCCACTGACTAGACGCCCTGTTCAGACTCGCTTTCGCTTCGGATCCGGTCGTCAACGACCTTAACCTCGCCAGTGACGGTTACTCGTAGGCTCATTATGCAAAAGGCACGCTGTCACCCCACACTGGGGGCTCCAACCGCTTGTAAGTGCCTGGTTTCAGGTTCTATTTCACCCGGGTACTCCCCGTACTTTTCACCTTTCCCTCACGGTACTCTGCGCTATCGGTCTTCTGATTGTATTTAGCCTTACCGGAT